>NZ_JBHEEW010000004.1:0-180435 GCF_041930185.1 Mycoplana ramosa
TTTCATCCGGCTGCCCGATCAGAAAGGCGTGATCCGCTACACGACGCTCGAGGATGCCGTTAGCCTCTTCATCGACCGGCTCTTTCCGGGCTACGCGGTGCAGGGCACCGGCACGTTCCGCATCATCCGCGACAGCGATATCGAGGTCGAGGAAGAGGCAGAGGACCTGGTGCGCTTTTTCGAGACCGCTCTGAAGCGCCGCCGCCGTGGTTCGGTCATCCGCATCGAGATTGATTCCGACATGCCTGTGTCGCTGCGGCAGTTCGTCGTGAACGAACTCGGGGTGCCGGAAAACCGGGTGGCGGTCCTGCCCGGGCTGCTTGCGCTCAACACGCTGACGGAAATCGCCAAGGCGCCGCGCGACGACCTGCGGTTCGAGCCCTACAATGCCCGCTTCCCCGAGCGCGTCCGTGAGCACGCCGGCGATTGCTTCGCCGCCATCCGCGAAAAGGACATGGTCGTCCACCACCCCTACGAGTCCTTCGACGTGGTCGTGCAGTTCCTTCTCCAGGCCGCGCGCGATCCCGAGGTCGTGGCGATCAAGCAGACGCTCTACCGCACCTCCAACGACAGCCCGATCGTGCGCGCGCTGATCGACGCGGCGGAAGCCGGAAAGTCGGTGACGGCCCTGGTGGAGCTCAAGGCCCGCTTCGACGAGGAGGCGAACATCCGCTGGGCGCGCGATCTGGAGCGGGCGGGCGTGCAGGTCGTCTTCGGTTTCATCGAATTGAAGACGCACGCGAAGATGTCGCTCGTCGTCCGCCGCGAGGAGGGCAGACTGCGCAGCTACTGCCATCTCGGCACGGGCAACTACCACCCGGTCACCGCAAAGATCTACACCGACCTGTCCTTCTTCACCTGCGACCCCTCGATCGCCCACGACATGGCGAACATCTTCAACTTCATCACCGGCTATGGCCAGCCGGAGTCCGATATGAAGATCGCCGTTTCGCCGCACACGCTGCGCCCGCGCATGCTCCATCACATCGAGCAGGAGATCGTGCACGCCGGGGCCGGGCGGCCGGCGGCCATCTGGATGAAGATGAACTCGCTGGTGGATCCGGAGATCATCGACGCGCTCTACCGTGCCAGCCAGGCGGGGGTGGAGATCGATCTGGTGGTGCGCGGCATCTGCTGCCTGCGTCCCCAGGTGCCGGGCCTGTCGGACAATATCCGTGTCAAGTCGATCGTCGGCCGCTTCCTGGAGCATTCCCGCATCTTCTGTTTCGGCAACGGCCACGGGCTTCCCTCGGAGAAGGCGCTCGTCTATATAGGCTCCGCGGATTTGATGCCGCGCAACCTGGACCGGCGGGTCGAGACGCTGGTTCCCCTTACCAACCGCACTGTGCATGAACAGGTTCTATCGCAGATCATGCTGGGAAATCTGATCGACAACCAGCAGAGCTATGAGATCCTGCCGGACGGGACTTCGCGGCGCATGCAGGTGCCGGAGGGGACCGAGCCGTTCAATGCGCAGCACTATTTCATGACGAACCCGAGCCTTTCCGGCCGGGGCGGCGCCTTGAAGTCGAGCGCTCCGAAAGCGATCGCCGGCTGGAAGAGCCAGCGCAAACGGTAACATGGACTTGCATGGTTGAATCGGAAGCGCAGGGGCGCCTGCCGGGAATTGCCCCGGTATCGGTCGTGGATATCGGGTCGAACTCCATTCGTCTCGTGATCTACGAGGGGATGAACCGCGCGCCGTCGATACTCTTCAACGAGAAGGTCATGTGCGGCCTCGGCAAGGGGCTGGTAAAGACCGGCCGCATGGACGAGGCGAGCGTCGAACGCGCGCTTGCCGCCCTTCACCGTTTCAAGGCCCTGTCCCGCCAAGCCCGCGCCACGCGCATGTATGCGCTCGCGACCGCGGCCGCGCGCGAGGCGGAGAACGGACCGGAATTCATCGAACGGGCCGAGGCTATCCTCGAACACAAGGTGCGGGTGCTGTCCGGCGACGAGGAAGCCTATTTCTCCGCGCTCGGCATCATCAGCGGCTTCCACGATCCCGACGGCATCGTCGCCGACCTTGGCGGCGGATCGCTGGAACTGGTCGATGTCGCCGGAGAGGTGATCGGCAAGGGGATGACGCTGCCGCTTGGCGGCATCCGGCTGTCGGAGGCTGCGGCGGGCTCGGTGGCGCAGGCGCGGATCGTCGCGCGCCGGTTCCTCAAGACCGCCGGGCTGCTCAAGCGCGGCACGGGACGGACCTTCTACGCTGTCGGCGGCACGTGGCGATCGCTCGCCAAGCTGCACATGGAGATCAACAATTATCCCCTGCACATGATGCAGGGCTACGAGATCTCCTTCGACGAGGCGATGGACTTTCTGACCTATGTCGTCACGACCAAGGACACGAAGGACCCCGCTTACGCGGCGATCTCCAAGAGCCGCCGCACGCTTCTGCCCTTCGGTGCGGTGGCCATGCAGGAGGCCGTCGCGCTGATGCGCCCGGCAAAGGTCTCGTTCTCCGCTCAAGGGGTACGCGAAGGCTATCTCTACTCGCTGCTGCCGGAGAACGAGAAAACGCTCGATCCCTTGCTCACCGCGGCCGATCAGCTTGCGATCCTGCGCGCCCGTTCGCCCGAGCACGCCCGCGAGCTTGTCCACTGGACCGGCCGCATGATGCCCCTCTTCGGCATCGAGGAGAGCCAGGAGGAGGGGCGCTATCGCCAGGCCGCCTGCCTGCTTGCCGACATCAGCTGGCGGGCGCATCCGGATTATCGCGGCCTGCAGGCCCTCAACATCATCTCGCACGGCACCTTCACCGGCATCACTCATCCCGGCCGCGCCTATATCGCGCTTGCCAACTACTATCGCTTCGAAGGCCTCAATGACGACGGTGCGTCGGGGCCGCTCGCCGCGATCGCCACCCCGCGGATGCTGATGCTGGCGAAGCTGCTCGGCGGGCTGCTGCGTGTCGCCTACCTATTTTCCGCCTCGATGCCGGGGGTCGTGCGCCACCTCGCCATCCGGCGTTCGGAAACACCGGACCTCGACCTCGAGTTCGTCGTCCCCGCCGAATTCGCCGATTTCGCCGGCGAGCGCCTCGACGGGCGCCTGCAGCAGCTGGCCAAGCTCACCGGCAAGCGGATAGCGTTTCGGTACGAAGGCTGAAATCTTTTTAAAATTAAGACTTTGAGGCAGTTTTAAGGAGCTGGCGAGGATATTGTTAACAGCTCGCACCTAGGTTGCATGCCGACAGAAACCTTCTGTCACAGAACATTCTGAGGGCATGCATTATGGCAAAGATCACATTGGGCGTCCGGGGAAACACGGGCTTCGATTTCACCAAAATCGGCGCGACGAACTTCCTCGACTTCGACTACAACACCCCTCTGAAGACCACCGGTGTCACGGTCTATCAGAACATCAAAACCTACTATAGCGAGATCAAGGGAACCGGCCTCAAATATAAGGTGGTGAACGGTGAAGTCTTCGGCATGACGGCCGGCACCATCACCGGGTTGAAACATGTCGAAGGCGGCAAGACTTGGTTCTCCATCACCGACCTTAAGGTCTCCGCCAAGGCGCTCAGCGATACCATTGACATGCCCCAGGAAAAAGGTGTGACAGAGGCCCTCAAGCTTATCTTTTCAGGCAACGATACGGTCAGGGGTACGAACTATGCCGACAGGATCATCGGTCTTGCCGGCAACGACACGCTGATCGGTGGCGCAGGCGCGGACAGGCTGGACGGCGGCGCGGGCAGCGACACCGCCTCCTATGCCGGCGCGACAAAGGGCGTCGTCGCCAACCTCGCCAAGGCATCCGTCAACACCAACGATGCGAAGGGCGATACCTACGTTTCCATCGAGAACCTGACCGGTTCGAGCTATGGCGACAAGCTTACCGGCAACAACGGTGCCAACAGGATCAACGGTGGCAATGGGAATGACACGCTCAACGGCGGCGCTGGCAATGACACGCTGACCGGCGGCGCCGGGGCCGACGTTTTCGTCTTCGCCAAGGGTTATGGCAAGGACACGATCACGGACTTCCAGAACAATATCGATGACATCGACCTTCGGTCCTATGGTTTTTCGTCGGCCGGATCGGTTCTGAAAAAGGCCGAGCAGGTGGGAACGGACGTCCACGTCAAGCTCAGCAGCACCGACATCATCGTCCTCGACAATTTCAATCGAATGGATCTCGACGCGAGCGATTTCCTGCTCTGAGCGGTCGAAATCAAAGCGGGTGCGCAGCACAAGAGGGGCGGAGCCATCCGAGATCTCCGTCGTGCCGGACTTGATCCGGCATCCAGCGCGCTCAAATCCTTGAGCGCAAATGGCCCTTCCGCACCGCCGACGCTGTGCAACTGGGCCCCGGATCAAGTCCGGGGAGACGGAAGCGGGTACGAGCAATGTAAGGGGCGGCGCCGGCCGCCCCTTTCCGTTTCGGTCCGATCAGTTCGCCTTCAGCAGTTCACCGGCCTCGATCAGCACGAACTCGTTGTCGTCGGCCTTGTCGATGAAGCGGCCGGCGGAGAAGGGCAGGTTGTTGTCGTTGCCGACGACGATGTGCGTCTCGTCCACCCGGTCGACGTTCTCGATCGTCAGGAACGGCATGTCGTAGTAGCCGTCGCCGCCGCCCTGGCGCTTCTTGTTGTCTGGATCGGCGACCTTGAGGAGATCGATGTAGCCGATCTTGCGCACCGCCTTGCCGGCGTTCTCGTCGTTCATCTCGATCTTGTAGATGCGCTTCACCTTCGAGGCGACGGCGAAGCAGTCGGCTTTCGGGTCCTTCGGGTCGGCGCAGGCCTTGTCCACCGTGCCGACGCCGTTGTCGCGCTCGATCACCAGTGCGGTCGTGTCGTCCAGCATGTTGAAATCGCCGATCGCCTCGCCGCCCTCGGCCAGCGCATAGAGCCAGCTGCGGCCGGTCCAGGCCTTGCTGGCGACGTCGAGCTCGATGACGCGCAGAGCCGGACGGCCGTCGGCCTGTTCGACGGATTCGCTGTCGACCCAGAGCGGGCCTTCCAGCAGGCCGTAGAGCTTCGTGCCGTCCTTCGACAGTGCCAGGCCCTCGTAGCCGCCGGAGCGCTTGAGGTTGAAGGCGGGCATCTTCTTGGACGGATCGGCCGGCACGGCAAGCGTGGCATTGTCCGGCGAGGTGACCGGCTTGCCGTCGACTTCGGTGGCGATCACGTCGGTCAGCTTGCCGTCGAGGTCGAATTTCAGGATGTAGGGGCCGAACTCCTCGCCGATCCAGAAACCGTCCGCCACCGGCTGGATCGATTCCACGTCGAAGTCGCCGCCGGTCAGGTAGCGGCTCGCGGAACCTTCCATCACGATCGGGAAGGGCGCCTTCTTGTCCGGATCGGATAGGAACACCGTCTTGACCGGTTCGACCTTGCCGCTGTCCCAGTCAAACTTGACGTTGTGGATCATCAGCATCGCATCGGTCGAGTTCAGCTTGTTGCCGAAGCCGTTGTCCGACAGCGTCCAGAACGTGCCGTCGTCCATGGTCTTGATGCCGGAGAACCCCTGCATCGGCTGGCCGTCGAAGGGAAGCGACAGGCCGGTCGGGCGCACGCCGTCCTTGCCCGCAACGGTGCCAAGCTGCTCGACCCGCTTGCGGTCGGCGGTGGTGAACTTGCCCGAGGTCTTCAGGTAGTTGGCCGCATCGGCCGGTGCGGCGATGATCGTGTTGGCGGGCAGGATGGCATGCGCCTTCAGCTTTGCCGGAAACTCGGTATCGGCGGCAAGCGCGGTGCCGGAGAGGAGAAGGGCGAGGGCTGCGCCAGCCGGGAGCGATTTCATCATGGAAGTCACCTTGTTGTGAAAGGATCGAATACGCTCCCGATAGGCGTCGCACGTGACCGCTGCTTGACGGTTGGCTGAAGCTTTCGTGACGAGGCGCGCTTCCAAAGGCAGGATCGGATGGCCGAACGGGCGGGGAAATATCGGATATGCCGGCCGGCCCTTGTCGTTGCGGCGCGCAAGACCAGGCCGTCTGTTTGCTGTCAGCGAGCCGCCGAGACCGCCCAGCGGTATTGTCCCTCGGTCTGGACTGCGCCGGGCCGCACGGCCCGGATCCTGCGCAGCGCGATGCCCGGATCCTCGCCGCGCTCGACAAGCAGTCGAAGCGCCACCATGCCGGCGCGCCCGTGCCCGCCGTGGCAATGGGCGAGCACGGCGCCGCCGCGATCTAGAATCTCATGGAGTTCTGCGGAATACTGAGGCCACTTTGCTTCCGCCAAGCCGCCCGGACCAGCAAAGTCGCGGATCGGCAGGTGGAACCAGGCTATATCCCGTTCGGCAAGCCGTGCGCCGAGATCGCTGCACCCTCTTGCCTCCATCTCGACCCAGTCGGTCATCGAGATCACGGAATTGGCTTCCCAGTCGGCGATCGCCTGCAGGTCGGAGGCATATTCGCCCGTCCGTCCCGGAATGCGGCTCAGCCCAATACGGCCGCCGTTCGGCAGCCTGACGGTGGCTATCGTGAATTTCTCCGGCGTGGCCATAAAGACATTCTACGCCGTGGCAGCCGTCGCGTCAGCAAGGGTGAGGGAGGAAGGGCGTCAGAGCGCCACCGCCTCGATGCGCTTGTTGACGAAGCGGAGCCCCACCTTGCCGCCGATCAGGTCCAGCGCGACATTGCCGAAAAGGTCGCGGCGCCAGCCGTGCATGGCGGGGACGTCGGCTGCCTCGCCTTCCGCGGCGATCTTTTCCAGGTCGTCGCTGTTGGCGATGATCTTGGACGCGACGCCCTGCTTTTCCGACACGAGCTTCAGCAGCACCTTCAGCATCTCGCTGGCGGCGGCCACGCCTTCCGGCACTTGGCTCTGGCGGGGCAGGCGGGGCAGGTCGGCCTTCGGGATTGACAGCGCCTCCTGGATCACCGCGACAAGGGCAGAACCCGACTGCGAGCGCTCCCAGCCCTTCGGGATCGTGCGCAGCCGCCCCAGCGCCTCGGCATCCGCCGGCTGCTGCTGGGCGATCTCGTAGATGGTGTCGTCCTTGAGAATGCGCGAACGTGGCACGTTGCGGCTGCGCGCCTCGCGTTCACGCCAGGCGGCAACCTTTTGCAGAACAGCCAGTTCAATCGGTTTCTTCACGCGCAACTTCAGCCGCTTCCAGGCATCGTCCGGGTGGATGTCGTAGGTGCCGGGCGCCTCGAGAACGGCCATCTCCTCGGCCAGCCACAGCGAACGGCCCTCCTGCTCCAGCTTGCCCTTCAGGAACTGGTAGACGTCGCGCAGGTGCGTGACGTCGGCGAGCGCGTATTCGAGCTGCTTGTCGGTCAGAGGGCGACGGCTCCAGTCGGTGAAGCGCGACGACTTGTCGATCTGCACGCCTTTGGTCTTCTGCACCAGTTGGTCGTAGGAGACGCTGTCGCCGAATCCGCAGACCATGGCGGCGACCTGCGTGTCGAAGATCGGATGCGGGATCAACTTGCCGAGATTGTAGACGATTTCGAGGTCCTGGCGCGCGGCATGGAACACCTTGACGACGCTCGTATCGGCCATCAGCGCGAAAAACGGCGCAAGGTCGATCCCCTTCGCCATCGGGTCGACGATCGCTTCCGTCTCCGGTCCTGCCAACTGGATCAGGCACAATTCCGGCCAGAAGGTCGTCTCGCGCAGGAACTCGGTGTCGATCGTCAGGTAATCGGACTTGGCAAGCAGCGCGCAGACGTCGGCCAGGGCTGCGGTGGTATCGATGATTTGCATCAGTTTGCTCGGTGGAGGCTTCGTTTGACGGGATGGTTTACCCGCTCCACCATTCCGCCACAATCGAAAACTGCGTAGTCACCGTCAGGTTACCCGCACATAACCGGTCATTTCCGTCTTCTGGTGCTCGATGGCGTGGCAATGGAACACCCGGTCGCCGGCATTGCCGGCGACGAGCGCAAGGTCCGCCGCCGCGTCCGGCTGCAGCGGGATCGTGTCCGTCGTGCATAAGCCGGCTCACCGCGGAAGGTCGCCATGCGGTGGACGACGCGACAGGATCGTGCATGATGCACGAGCCGTCGCCGGCCGGCCGCTGTGAAGATGGCCAGTTCGCAAATGCCTGCTGCCCCGCCCGTCAATGTTGAGGCATGAGATCCAATGATCCCTTCGGAGCGCATTGACCAGTTGATCGCAGAACTCACCGACTGGCGTGGCAAGACATTCGCCAGCGTCCGCAAGGCCATTCTCGAGGCAGACCGGGAAATCGTCGAGGAATGGAAGTGGATGGGAAGCCCGGTGTGGTCGCGTGACGGAATGATAGCCGTGGCTGACGCCCACAAGGGAAAGGTGAAGCTCACCTTCGCCCACGGGGCGAGCCTGCAAGATCCCGACAAGCTCTTCAACGCCGGCCTCGAAGGCAACGCGCGGCGGGCGATCGACTTCTTCGAGGGGGATGCGGTCGACGAGGGCGCGCTCAAAAATCTCGTCCGGGCCGCCATCGAACACAATCAAACGAAGCTGAAAAAGAATGCCCCCGCGGCAGCTCGGGCGAAAGCGCGAAAGAGCGATGAGGCATGAAGCCATCGCTCCTTCAGTTTTCGCGACGTTAAGCCGGAGAGAAGCGGCGTCTAGCGCTCCTCGCCGTTGCGCCCTTCACCGGCGAGCTTGTTGAAGAAGGCGGAGGTGCGCAGCAGGCTGCGGAAGCGTCCGCGCCGCTGCTCCGCCGGAACGCCGGGGCGGGCGGTCATGCGCAGAAGCGTGTAACCCATGAAGATCACCATCACGGCGGCGGTGTAGGTAAACAGCGCATCGGGTCCGAAGATGTCGAGCAGCACCGAGGCGAAGAGCGGGCCGATGATCGCGCCGATCGACCAGAAGAACAGCATGCCGGCTGAGACCAGCGCGTGCTCGCCGTCGCCGGCGTGATCGTTGGCATGGGCCGAGCAGAGCGAGTAGAGCGGCATGGCAAAGGCGCCGAAGACGAAGATGCCGGCCATGTTCAGCCATTCGTCGCCGCCGGCGAAGATCGCGAGATAGAGGGCGGCGAGGGTTGCGCCGAGCGTCGCGATCAGGATGATCACGCGCCGGTCGAACTTGTCCGAATAGAGCCCGAGCGGATACTGCAGCACGACGCCGCCGATGATGCCGGCGCTCATGAAGCTGGCGATCCCCGTCACCGACAGGCCGATCTCCTGGCCGTAGATCGGCCCGAGCGAGCGAAAGGCGGCGTTCGTCAGGCCGACGACGATGCAGCCGATCGTGGCGAGCGGCGAGATGTTCCACAGTTTCTTGACGTCGAAGCGGATCGCCTCGGGCGCAATCGGGCTGGAGCGGTCGGCGAGCGAGATCGGCACCAGCGACAGCGTCAGCGCCATCGAGATGATCGCGAAGAGCTGGAAACCGCCGATGCCGACGCCGGGGATCAGATATTGCGCCGCCGTTACCGAGCCGAGGTCGACGAGGCGGTAGACGGAGAGCGTGCGCGCCCGGTTGGCATTGGTGACGCTCGCATTCAGCCAGCTTTCGACGGTTGCGAACAGGCTGGCGAAACAGAGCCCTGCCAACAGGCGCATGAAGAACCAGAAGGTTGGATCGATGATCAGCAGCATCGCGAGCGCGGAGGCCGAGGCGATCGCCGCCATGGCCGAGAACGTGCGGATGTGGCCGATTGCCCGTAATATGCGGGAAACGTAGATGCAGCCGATCGCAAAGCCGATGTTGTAGCCTGCGCCGACGACGCCGATCATCGAGGTCGAAAAGCCTTCCTGCGAGGCGCGCAACGAGATGAACGTTCCCTGCAGGCCGTTGCCGCCGATCAGGATGCCGGCGGTGACCAGGAGAGGGAGGAGGGGACGGATGTGGCTCATGGTGCCGCCGGGGAAGGGAATCGAAAATCACAGATATGTGAAGGCTATAGGCGGAACGCGGCCGGCGACAGGGCCAGAAACGACACATCCGGGGATTTTTGCGGGAAGTCGTGGCAGCGGCGCGTCACATCGCTGGCATGGCGATGGTCGATTGCCGGCGCTGACGGGTGACTTGCAGCGCCAGTATCTTGCCCGGAATGCGATCGCCTTGCCGCCCCGACCGAACGGTTCGCGATTGCCAGCAGGGGAGCCTGATTTCCCGCTTGACGGCGCATGCTTTTGAGCGCAACGAAAGTGGTGCAGTGCAAGACGCTGCAGTTTTTGAGGACATATAGATGGACCCCGACAGTCGAACATGGGCCGAGTTCTGCCGCCCCAACTGGTAGGGTCATAGCTTGATCCCGCTCCGGGCGGCGAAGGCCCAAGGAGCGAGTTATCATGCTGCAAATTTTCGTCCGCGAAGCAGATCGCGTCGTCCTGCGCGAGAACGACATTTCCATTCCCTTCGAGGCCGCGCCTCCCGCCTTGTGGTATGACCTGGTCCGGCCGTCGTCGGCCGAGTGCCGCCACGTGGAAGAAGCTCTGGGAGTTTCCGTTCCAACGCGCGACGAGATGGAAGAGATCGAGCCCTCCGCCCGTCTGTACCAGGAGAGCGGGGCGGAGATCATGACGCTCACCGCGCTCACCAACGTCGATGGAGACGGACCGGTCAAGACGCCCGTGACCTTCATTCTGA
This sequence comes from Mycoplana ramosa, assembly GCF_041930185.1. Classification (NCBI taxonomy): domain Bacteria; kingdom Pseudomonadati; phylum Pseudomonadota; class Alphaproteobacteria; order Hyphomicrobiales; family Rhizobiaceae; genus Mycoplana; species Mycoplana ramosa. The sequence continues at coordinate 10,496 of NZ_JBHEEW010000004.1, forward strand.
AGGGCAGGACCCTCGTCACTGTCCGATACGCGGACCCGAAGCCGTTCCGGATGTTCGCGCATCGCATCCTGCGGGCGAACGACTCGAGCTGTTCTGCCGGGGAAGATGTCATGCTCGGTCTTGTCGAGTCCATCATCGACCGGATGGCGGACGTGCTCGAGCGCACCGGCAACGAGATCGACGGCATTTCCCGCGAGGTGTTCGCGGGCAAGTCCAAGTCCTCGACGAAAATGACCAGCGATCTGCGATCCCTCATCGAGCAACTCGGCCAGAAGGGCGATTTTCTCGGCGGTGTTCGGGAGAGCCTCGTCAGCATCTCCCGGCTTGTTGCCTATCACGCCGCCGTGGAGCATCCGGCACACAAGCCGACCAAGGAAGTGCGCCAGATGGTGAAGCTGCTGCAACGTGATGCCAGCTCCCTGGGGGATCACGCCGCCTTCCTGTCCGGAAAGGTCAACTTCCTCCTCGATGCGACTTTGGGGCTGATCAACCTCGAGCAGAACCAGATCATCAAGATCTTTACGGTGGCCTCGGTGGTGTTCCTGCCGCCGACGCTGGTGGCCTCGATCTATGGCATGAACTTCGAAGTCATGCCCGAATTGAGATGGGGCGCGGGCTACCCCTGGGCCATCCTGCTCATGGCGCTCTCCGCAGCCCTGCCATTCTACTACTTCAAACGCAAAGGCTGGTTGTGAGGGCAATCACGGCAACCGGCTTTGGCCGAGCGTCTCGACTGGCCGAATGTGCGCGACCGATCTGGAAGGCGCGTGATTCATTGCACCCGGTCGGCAGCGGTGTTTCCAACACTGGCCACCGTCGCCGCTCAGATGTAGTCACGTTTGCGCCGTGATGTTCGCTCCGCGACAGCCGTGCCGCCCGCCCAAGTCTTGACAAATACGGCCGGTCATGCGCTTGTCCGCCCGATTTTGAAGACGTGTGGCTCCGCCTGCCGGAGCCGACCTCGAACGCATTCCAGGATAGAACAATGCACCGTTACCGCAGCCATACCTGCGCCGCCCTCCGCAAGTCCGACGTCGGCCAGACCGCCCGGCTTTCCGGCTGGGTCCACCGCGTCCGCGACCATGGCGGCGTGCTCTTCATCGACCTGCGCGACCACTATGGCATCACCCAGGTCGTCGCCGATCCGGACAGCCCGGCCTTCAAGATCGCCGAAGCCGTTCGCGGCGAGTGGGTGATCCGCATTGACGGCCTCGTCAAGGCGCGAACCGAGGACACGGTCAACAAGCACATGGCGACCGGCGAGATCGAGCTCTACGCCCACGAGATCGAGGTGCTGTCGGCGGCCAAGGAACTGCCGCTGCCGGTGTTCGGCGAGCCGGACTATCCGGAAGACGTGCGCCTGAAGTACCGCTTCCTCGACCTGCGCCGCGAGACGCTGCACAGGAACATCGTCAAGCGCACCCAGATTATCGCCGCCATGCGCCGCGAGATGAACAATATTGGCTTCACCGAGTACTCGACGCCGATCCTGACGGCGTCCTCGCCGGAAGGCGCACGCGACTTCCTGGTGCCGAGCCGCATCCACGAGGGCATGTTCTACGCGCTGCCGCAGGCACCGCAGCAGTACAAGCAGCTCCTGATGGTCGCCGGCTTCGACCGCTACTTCCAGATCGCCCCCTGCTTCCGCGACGAGGACCCGCGCGCCGACCGCCTGCCGGGCGAGTTCTACCAGCTCGACCTCGAGATGAGCTTCGTCGAGCAGGAAGACGTCTGGAACACGATGGAGCCGGTCATCCGCGGCATCTTCGAGGAGTTTGCCGACGGCAAGCCGGTCACGCAGAAATTCCGCCGCATCGCCTATGACGACGCGATCCGCACCTACGGCACCGACAAGCCCGACCTGCGCAACCCGATCGAGATGCAGGCCGTCACCGACCACTTCCGCGATTCCGGCTTCAAGGTCTTCGCCAACATGATCGCCTCGAACCCGAAGGTCGAGGTCTGGGCGATTCCCGCCAAGACCGGCGGTTCGCGCGCCTTCTGCGACCGGATGAACGCCTGGGCGCAGTCGACGGGCCAGCCCGGCCTCGGCTACATCTTCTGGCGCAAGGAGGGCGACAAGCTCGAGGGCGCCGGCCCGCTCGCCAAGAACATCGGCGAGGAGCGCACCGACGCGATCCGCACGCAACTCGGCCTCGATGAAGGCGACGCCTGCTTCTTCGTCGCCGGCGACCCGGCCAAGTTCTACAAGTTTGCCGGCGAGGCCCGCACGAAGGCCGGCGAGGAACTGAACCTCGTCGACCGCGATCGCTTCGAGCTCTGCTGGATCGTCGACTTCCCGTTCTACGAATGGAACGAGGACGAAAAGCGCGTCGACTTCGCCCACAACCCGTTCTCGATGCCGCAGGGCGGCCTTGAGGCGCTGGAAAAGCAGGATCCGCTGACGATCAAGGCTTACCAGTACGACATGGTCTGCAACGGCTTCGAGATCGCCTCGGGCTCGATCCGGAACCAGTCGCCGGAACTGATGGTCAAGGCCTTCGAGAAGGTCGGCCTGAGCCAGGCCGACGTGGAAGAGCGCTTCGGTGGCCTCTATCGCGCCTTCCAGTACGGCGCACCGCCGCATGGCGGCATGGCCGCCGGCATCGACCGCGTCGTCATGCTGCTCGTCGGCGCCAAGAACCTGCGCGAGATCTCGCTGTTCCCGATGAACCAGCAGGCGCAGGACCTCCTGATGGGCGCCCCGAGCCCGGCAACGCCGGCCCAGCTGCGCGAGCTGGCGCTGCGCGTCATGCCTACGCCGAAGAAGGACTGAAAGACCTTGCAGCGGGGCCGCTCCGATATCCGGGGCGGGTCCGCTGCGGCGCGTGTCGGAACCGTTTCCTTGTCCGTCCGTTCTACGACGGTGAAACAAGGAGATCGAACATGCGCAATCTTTTCATGGCATTGACCGTGGGGACCCTGAGCCTGTCGGCGTCGGCCTATGCCCAGAGCACCACCGTCGTGGTTCCGGGCGAGGTCCGGACCTATGTGCTGGAACAACAGGCGCCGTCCGTCGTCTACGAGGGGGACGTGGTCTTTGGCGAACCGATCCCCGACACCGTGGAACTCCACAGCATCCAGGGCCACGGCGACTATGCCTATGTCGTCCTCAATGACCGGCGCGTCCTCGTCAACCCGCAGACCCGAGCGGTCATCCAGGTTCTAGAATAATCGACTGGCCCGGCGTGCAATGCGCCGGGCCTCTGCCATTCCATGTCGTTCTCATCGAAGCTCAAAATTGCACACCGCGTGTTGTTGCTGGGCGTGCTCGCCGTGATCGGCATCACGCTCATCGCCGGCATTCTTCTGGTGCAGCGGCAGGTCGAAGCCGTCAACCGCGAGATCGGCTACCGGATCGCCGCCCGCGAGGCCGAGCTCGGCGGCCTGTCGGCAGATTTCCTCGCTGCCCGCCTCACCGAGAAGGATTTCCTGCTTGGTCGAGACCTGTCGGCGAAGTCGGTTTTCGACCAGGCCGGTGCGGCGGCGATGTCCAGGCTCGACCGTCTCAAGGCGGAGGCTGGCGCAGATCTCGCGGCGGAACTGCAGGAGGTTGGCGCCCGCTTCGAGGCCTACGGCGAGGCCTTCGACAACCTTGTCAGGATCAACGAGGAACTCGGGCTGCAACCGTCGCAGGGGCTGGAGGGGGCGATGCGCTCGGCCGTCCACAGCATCGAGGAGCAGTTGCAGGGCGTCGACGACGCCAGCATCATCGCCAGCATGCTGATGCTGCGGCGGCACGAGAAGGATTTCATTCTGCGCCGCGATCCGCAATACATCGACAGCCACGCTGCGGAGACGGAGACCTTCATCGGCCTGGTGCGCAAGGTCTACCGCCCCGGCGCCCAGCGCCAGCGGGTGATGGAGACGTTCGACGTCTATCGCAACGCCTTTCGCCTCTACGCGGAGACCAGCCTGCGGGAGGCGGCGGCGCGCGAGGCGATCGCCGCAGCACATGCGGAAATCCAGCCGGCAAGGGATCGGGCGTCTGCGCTTTTCGCTCGCGAGTGGTCGGAGCACGTCGCCGCAAACGAGGCGTCGGCCCGCCGAACGATCATGGTGGTTGCCGCTTTGGTCGGCCTCTGCATCGCGGCCCTGTTGGTCGCCGTCTGGTTGGTCGGTCGCTCGATCGTGCGGCCGATCGCATCGATCACGGCCTCCATGCGGACGCTCGCCGGCGGCCGGACCGAGATCGTCGTGCCAGGGCTCGACCGCCGCGACGAGATCGGCGCCATGGCCGCAGCGCTCGAGGTGTTCCGCCAGGCTGCGATCGACAACCGTCGGCTTGAGGAGCAGGCAGAGGCCGAGCGTCGCAGGGCGGAAACCGAGCGCGTCGTAATCCAGGCGACTGCGGAGGCCGAGGCACACGAACGGCTGATGCAGGCGACGCAAGGCCTGGCCACGGGGCTGCGCAGCCTCGCCCGGGGCGATCTCGATTTCCAGCTGACCGAACCATTCTCGCCGGAATTCGAGGGGCTGCGAAGCGACCTGAATCAGGCGTTGCGCCAACTCGGCGGCGCTCTTCTGGAGATTGCCACCGTCAGTCGAACGATCGATGGCGGCAGCCGCGAAATCAGGACCAGCGCCGACACGCTTTCGGCGCGAACCGAGCGGCAGGCCGCTTCGCTGGAGGAAACCGCGGCCGCCCTCGAAGAGATCACCGCCAACGTGACCAACGCCGCCGGACGGGCGCAGGAGGCACGCGACGTCGCCTCGCGCGCCAACGCCAATGCGGCGCGCACCGCCGAACTGGTCGGCGACACCGTCGGCGCGATGGAGCGCATCGAACAGTCGTCGCGGCGCATCTCCAGCATCATCGGCGTCATCGACGACATCGCCTTCCAGACGAACCTGCTGGCGCTCAATGCCGGCGTCGAGGCGGCGCGCGCAGGCGAGGCCGGCCGCGGCTTTGCCGTCGTCGCGCACGAGGTCCGCGAGCTGGCGCAGCGCTCCGCCGGCGCGGCAAAGGAAATCAAGGACCTGATCCGCAATTCGACCACCGAGGTCGAGGACGGCGTCGCCATCGTCCGCGACACCGGAAACGCGCTGGAGGCGATCGGCCAGGAGGTGAAGGCGATCCACGGCCTGATGGAAGCGATCGCTATCTCCGCGCGCGAGCAGTCGGTCGGCATCTCCGCGGTGAACGCTGCCGTCAACGAGATGGATCAGGAAACGCAGCAGAATGCCGCGATGGTCGAGGAAAACACGGCAGCGAGTGCCTTGCTTGCCGAGCAGGCCGGAAGGCTCCGCAGTCTCGTGGCGCAGTTCAGGCTACCTCCCGACGCTGCGGCCACGCCCTATGTCGCTACCGGCGCAAACCATGCCGCGCCAGTTCTCAAATTTGCTGCTGGGCGCGAGCGTCGCTGAACGGGCGCGAAGGAGTCCTTTTGCGCTCAGGGACTTGAGCGGGCTGGATGGCGGATCAGGTCCGGAATGACGGAGGTTTCGGATGCCGCGGAGATAGGAAGAGGCGTTGAAAGGATTTGCGCCAGTCTGATGGCCCGGGATCGCGCCCGGGCCATGTCATGCGTAGGCCATGACTATTCGTTTGCCGTGACCTTCACGCCCAGCACCTGCGGGATCGTGTTCGGAGCGCCCATGGCCGCGCCCATGATCATCGGGAAGGGGACCGGGCTTGCCGGGGCCGCGCTGATGGTGATCGACTTCGGGTCGTCCAGATAGGTGTTGACGGCCTGGGCGATCTGGTTCTGCAGCTCCGGCATGTTGAGCTGCGCGATCATCAGCGGCACCATGCCCTTCAGCGACTGCGCCATTTGCTCGCCGGAGACGCCCTGTTCGGCGCCGACCACGTCGAGCACCTTCTTCGTCAGCGAGGCGTCTGCGAAGCTGATGGCGGCGCTATTGAAGGTAAGCTGCTGCAGCAAGCCCATCATCGACAAGCCGAGCGCGGCGTTGGCCTCGTCCTTGTTCGGATTGGCCTGGCTCGCTTCCATCGCCTGGCGCATCGCGTTGAGGAACTCCATAGTGTAGCCGGAGATGGCGAAGGACAGATCGAGCCGGCCGACGTCGTTGAAGTCGAGCGCATACTCGTCGAGAGCGAGCTTGCCGCTGGCGAGTTCCCAACTGCCCTTGATGGTCATCTTGCCGTCGATCGACTGCATGCCGAGCTTTTCGATCGTTTCCTTGGACTTCGCATCCTCCACCTGGGTCAGGTCGGCCTTGATGTCTGAGAGCGTGGCATCGAAGGTGAGCCCGGCATCGCCGTCCATGCGCGCGACATTGGCCTGCATGCCCGACATGGAAAAGACTTCCGTGCCCTTGCTGGTGACGACGATCGGACCGGAGCTTGCCGTTTCGTACATGAGGATGGAATCGAGCGTGCCCGTTTCGACCTTTGCCGGTATGGTCAGGCCGCCAATCTGGAGGTTTGACGCGGAGATGGTCACGCCGTCCTCGGTCTTGTTGAAGTCTGCAAAGCGAACCGTCTCGACGGTGTAGCCGCCATCGCTGTCTTCCTCTACGCCTTCGAGCGTTACCTCGCCGATGTCGGCCGCCTCGCCACCGGTCGGTGTCACCTTCGTGCCCTCCAGCGTCACCGTGTCGCCATCGACAACGATGTTGCCGTAGGAAATGGTGACACTGCTTGCGGCATTCGCGGCGTTCAGTTTGTTGACCAAATCGGCGCCGTCAACGGCGAAGGCGGGAGTTGCAAACGCCGAAAGCGCGACGCCGGCGAGCATCCTGCGAAGGGTGCGGTTCTGGAGCATGTTGTCCTCTTGAATGGATGTGTAACGGCGAATACCGTCTCCGGCAGTTAAACGTGTCGGGCGCGGACTATATTCTGATCGGGTTAAGCGTCTATGCCGACGGAGTGTAAGATGCGAAAGTTCCGCAATTGTGACCTACCGGCGTCATAAGCTATCCACAACGCAATCGCCCGGTTTCCTTGCCGCGAATCGGCAGTTTCGGTAGTCAAGCCCCATGGGACAAGAGATTTTGCCGCCCTCTGGCGGAGACGATCATATCCAACCGGTTGACCTCAAGGCGGCGCTCGAGGAGCGCTATCTTGCCTATGCGTTGTCGACCATCATGCATCGGGCGTTGCCGGACGTGCGCGACGGGTTGAAACCCGTGCACCGCCGCATCGTCCACGCCATGCGCGTGCTCAGGCTCGATCCGGGCCAGGCTTACAAGAAGTGCGCCCGCATCGTCGGCGACGTGATGGGTAAATTCCACCCGCACGGCGACGCCTCGATCTACGACGCGCTGGTGCGCCTGTCGCAGGACTTTGCCATCCGCTATCCGCTGGTGGACGGGCAGGGCAACTTCGGCAACATCGACGGCGATAACGCCGCCGCGATGCGCTACACCGAAGCGCGGATGACCGAAGTCGCGACCCTCATCCTGGAAGGGCTGGACGAGGACGCGGTCGATTTCCGGCCGACCTACAACGAGGAAGACGAGGAACCGGTCGTCCTGCCGGGTTCGTTCCCGAACCTGCTCGCCAACGGCGCGTCGGGGATCGCGGTCGGCATGGCCACGTCCATTCCCCCGCACAACGCCCATGAACTGTGCGACGCCGCCCTCCACCTCATCAAGCACCCGGACGCGACGGTCGAGGATCTGATGTTCGATCCGGCCAACCCGCAGAAGGGCGGTATCGAGGGGCCGGACCTTCCGACCGGCGGTGTCATCGTCGAGAGCCGCGAAAGCATGATCGAGTCCTACCGCACCGGCCGCGGCGGATTTCGCGTGCGGGCGAAGTGGGAAACGGAGGATCTTGGCCGCGGCGGTTACCAGATCGTCGTCACCGAGATCCCCTATCAGGTGCAGAAGTCCCGCCTGATCGAGAAGATCGCCGAGTTGCTGCTGGCCCGCAAGCTGCCGCTGCTGGAGGACGTCCGCGATGAATCGGCCGAGGATGTGCGCATCGTGCTGGTGCCGAAGAGCCGCAGCGTCGATCCGACCATCCTGATGGAATCGCTGTTCAAGCTGTCCGAGCTCGAAAGCCGGATTCCGCTGAACATGAACGTGCTGTCGATGGGGCGCGTGCCCCGCGTGATGGCCCTGAACGAGGTGCTGTCGGAATGGCTGGCGCATCGCCGCGAGGTTCTGGTGCGCCGCTCGCGCCATCGGCTCGCGGCGATCGACCGGCGGCTGGAGATCCTCGGCGGCTATCTCGTCGCCTACCTCAACATCGACGAGGTCATCCGCATCATCCGCGAGGAGGACGAGCCGAAGCCCGCCTTGATGACGCGCTTCTCGCTGACCGACCTGCAGGCGGAATCCATCCTCAACATGCGCCTGCGCTCGCTGCGCAAGCTCGAGGAATTCGAGATCCGCACCGAGTTCGACGCGCTGACGAAGGAAAAGTCGGAGATCGAGGCGCTGCTCGACTCCGAGCCGAAGCAGTGGCAGACGGTCGCCTGGCAGATCGGCGAGGTGAAGAAGAAATTCGCCAAGGCAACCGACATCGGCCGGCGTCGCACCCAGTTTGCCAACGCGCCCGAGGCGGATGTCGAGGCGATCCAGCAGGCGATGATCGAGAAGGAGCCGGTGACGGTCGTCATCTCGGAAAAGGGCTGGATCCGCGCGCTCAAGGGCCACCTCGCCGACGTCTCCGGCCTCCAGTTCAAGGAGGGCGACGCGCTCAAGGTGGCGTTCCCGGCACAGACGACCGACAAGATCCTCATCGTCACGACCGGCGGCAAGGTCTACACGCTCGGCGCCGACAAGCTGCCGGGCGGGCGCGGCCATGGCGAGCCGCTGCGCATCATGGTCGACATGGAGAACGACCAGGACGTGCTGACGGCGTTCGTCCATGATCCGGCCGGTAAGGTCGTGATCGCCTCGCGGGCCGGAAACGGCTTCGTGGTGGCGGAGACCGACATGGTCGCCAACACCCGCAAGGGCAAGCAGGTGATGAACGTCGCGATGCCGGACGAGGCGAAGCTGGTCGTGCCGGTGCGCGGCGACCATGTGGCGGTCGTCGGTGAAAACCGCAAGCTTCTGGTCTTCCCGCTCGCGCAACTGCCGGAAATGTCGCGCGGCAAGGGCGTGCGGCTGCAGCGCTACAAGGACGGCGGCGTTTCCGATGTTCGCTGCTTTGCGATGGCGGAAGGGTTGTCGTGGGACGACAGTGCCGGGCGCAACTTCGTCCGCACCAGGGATGAACTGGCCGAGTGGATGGGCGATCGCGCCAGTGCCGGCCGAACCGTGCCGAAGGGTTTTCCGCGGAGTGGCAAGTTCAGCGGGTGAGGGGCTCCGGCCTTTCAGCCGGGGTGAGGGACAGTAAAGTCGCGCAGAAAGCGCGCCGCGCCCTCTTCGTCGATCTCACCGGCGGCGACGCCGAGGACCAACTCGATGACCTGAGCCTGTTCAGCCTCGATCAGGAAACCGTTCAGAACCAGGAAAGTGAACGCCGCGAGGAACCCCGTGCGCTTGTTCCCATCCGAGAATGGATGGTTGCGGACGATGCCGTACAAATATGCGGCCGCCAGCACAATGACATCTTCTTCCCCGTAAGCCGCCTTGTGCTGAGGCCGGGCAAGGGCAGCTTCGAGCGCATTCTCATCCTTCAGCCCCGGGAGGCTGCCATGCTCCAGCAATTGCTCGTGGTGCATGATTTCGACGGCTTCGCGCGTAAGCCATTTGATCGAGCTCACTTTGCGAGTTCCCGCAAGGCAACCCTGTATTTTTCCATGCCGAGGCGTGCCGCCTTAAGCTGTTCCGCCAGATCCGCGTTCTGCGGTTTCAACTGGATCTGGCCGTTGCCTTCATTCAGATCCAGCTGATCCCCGGCCTTCAGGCCAAGTCGGTCCAGGACTTCCTTCGGAATGATGATGCCTTCGGAGTTGCCGATCTTGCGAATAGTGACGTTCATGGCGGGATCCTCATGTTGTAACCGAGTTATAACATGAGGTCGCAATGTTGTGAATGGCGACTACCCTGCCGCCGCCTCCGCGGCGGCTGCTCCCCTTACGGAGGCAGCCTTCGCCTTGCTGCGCATCTGCCAGAGCGAATGGAACAGCAGGGCGGCGATCAGGATCGAGCCGCCGACCAGCGTCTGGTTCGAGGGGCGCTCCGTAAAGATGATCCACACCCAGATCGGTGCCAGCACCGTTTCCAGCAGGTAGAACATGCCGACCTCGGGGGCGGAAAGGAAACGCGGGCCGGTGGCAAGGCACCAGAAGGCGAGCGGCGCCATCACCAGCCCGTCGAAGAGGATGTAGCCGGGTTGCTCGAGTTGCAGGACGCCGTCCGGAAGCAGGAGGAGCGCGGCAAGGCCGGGAATGACCGCCGTCACCAGCGGCACGAAACCCATGTCGGCGCCGCTCTTGCGGCTGATGGTGATGGCGGTGGCCAGCAGGAAGGCCGAGCAGGTCGCCATGGCGTCGCCGAAGAAATTGCCGCTCTCGAGCCCGTCATGGACGATGAGCGCCACGCCGCCGAGCATCGCGGCCATCGTCACCAGCGTGGCTTTCGTCGGACGCTCGCCGAGAAAGATCCAGGAGAGCAGGGCGGCGAACATCGAGGTGAAGGCGAGGATGAAAACCACGTTGGCGGTCGTCGTGTTGAAGACCGACAGCATGAAGGTCAGCGAATTGATGCCGTAGAGCAGACCGACGACGAGCCCGGTCCGCCCGGGGATGAGGGCCATCGGCCGCTTCAACAGGAAGCGGATCAGCGACCAGGCCGCGATCGCCACCAGGAACGTCGACAGGCTGCGCACGGCGAGCACCGACCAGACGTCGCCTTGCGAGGACCGGATCAGAGGAATGTCGAAGGAGAGGGCAAGGCCACCGATCGCGGTGATGAGGAGCCCCTTGCGATGCAAGGAGGGGTCTTGGGCTTGTAACACGCGAAAATCCGATTCTCAGGCTGAACTTTTGCCATCATAGCGTTCCCATCCATGGGACAGCAGGTGCTCCTGCGGCAAAAACTTTACCTTGTAATCCATTTTTTGCGACCCCTTGACCCAGTAGCCGAGGTAGACATGGGGCAGCCCCAGCGCCTTGGCCCGCCGGATGTGGTCCAAAATCATGTAGGTCCCGAGCGAGCGGGGTGCGCGGTCGGGGTCGTAGAAGGAATAGACCATCGACAGCCCGTCGCCCATCCTGTCGGTCAGCGCGACGGCGATGAGTTCGCCGCGCAGGCGCTCGTCGATACCCGATCCTTCCTGGCGCAACCGATACTCGATGATCTTGGTGTGAACATGCGTATCCTCGACCATCATCGCATAGTCGAGCACCGACATGTCCGACATGCCGCCCTTCTGGTGGCGGTTGTCGAGATAGTGGCGAAACAAGGAATACTGCTCGCTCGACGGCTCGGCCGGATACTCGTAGGCGACAAGATCGGCATTGGCCGCAAGCACGCGCCGCATCGAGCGCGACGGGCGGAACTCGTTGACGAGAATGCGCACAGAAACACAGGCACGGCAGGTTTCGCATGCCGGCCGGTAGGCGATGTTCTGCGACCGGCGGAACCCGCCCTGGGTGAGCAAATCATTGAGTTCGGGCGCGCGCTCGCCGACGAGGTGGGTGAAGACCTTCCGCTCCATCTCGTGCGGCAGGTAAGGACATGGCGCCGGAGCCGTGAGATAGAACTGCGGTGCAGGGGCTGTTTGGGTGTTCATTTTTCGGCGCGCGACTCCAACCGGGCCTCACAGACAATATTAGCATGGCGCAACTGAGGAAAAGGTCAACTCCGGCAACCGGGAGGTTTGCGACCTGACGAAGGTGGAGGTGGATATCCGGGAGCTAGCCCGAGTGCGAACGTACGGCTGTTCAAAGCCTTGATGGCCGAACGACGACGGTGCCGAGCAACAGGTCGTGCAGCAGGCGGCTGCGATCGGTGAAGAGGCCGATCAGCAGAATGAAGGGCGTCAGGATTGCGTTGCCGATCCAGAAGAGCACGAGATAGACCACGGAGGTGAGGAAATCCATCGGCCGCCCGTCGACCCGCATGACGGCGAGATCCATGACATTCATGCCGACGCTCGCCTGGTTCGGCCCGCCGATCGTCAGCCCGAAATAGAGCATCGCGACGATGACGAACAGGGCCGGATACAGCATCCAGCCCAATCCGAGCGTGATGACGCCGAGGAAGAACACGACGACGGCCGCCGGCACCCAGAGCAAGGCGACGATCGCGTAGTCGATCAGGAAGGCGAAAACCCGCCGCGACAGCACCCCGCGGTAGGCGCGCCAGTCCGTGCTCGGCAGACGAACCTCGTCGAAGTTGCTCATGGAAATCCTCCTGTGTTCCTAAAGCACAGATATGGGAAATGCCGGCACGAATGCAATGTATGGCACTGCATCGCCCGGTGGGTGGCACACAGGAGTTTTCCGCGATGCGTCAGCCTTTTTTCGACAGGGCCCGGGCGACCTCGACGGCGAAATAGGTGACGATGCCGTCGCAGCCGGCGCGCTTGAAGGCGAGCAGCGTCTCCATCATCACGCGGTCGCCGTCGATCCAGCCGTTCATCGCGGCCGCCTTGATCTGGGAATACTCGCCGGACACCTGGTAGGCGAAGACCGGCAGGTCGAAGGCCTCCTTCATCCGCCAACAGATATCGAGGTAGGGCAGGCCGGGTTTGACCATCAGCATGTCAGCGCCTTCCTCGACATCGAGGGCGGCGTCGCGGATCGCCTCGGTGCCGTTGGCCGGGTCGATGTAGTAGGTCTTCTTGTCGCCCTTCAGCAGCCCGCCGGTGCCGATCGCCTCGCGATAGGGACCGTAGAAGGCGGAGGCGAACTTCGTCGCATACGACATGATGCCGACGTGCTGGTGGCCGGCATGGTCGAGCGCCTGGCGGATTACGCCGATACGCCCGTCCATCATCTCGGACGGGGCGATGATGTCCGAACCGGCATCGGCCTGGATCACCGCGGCTTTCGCGGCCTGCTCGACGGTTTCGTCGTTGACGATCTCGCCCTCGCGCAGGATTCCGTCGTGGCCATGGCTGGTGAACGGGTCGAGCGCCACGTCGGTGATGACGCCGATCGCGGGCACGTGTCTCTTCAAGGCACGCGTTGCTTCATTGATGAGGTTGTCGGCGGCCAGGCAGTTGGAACCCGTTTCATCCCGCAAACTTAATTCGATGTTCGGGAAGGTGGCCAGCGCGGGTATCCCGAGGTCGGCTGCTTCCTTCGCCGCCTCCACCAGGCGGTCGATGCTCATGCGGTTCACGCCCGGCATGGCGGCGACCGGTTCAACGACGTTGGTGCCCGGCACGATGAAGACGGGCCAGATGAGATCGTCGACCGTCAGCCGGTTCTCCTGGACGAGCCTGCGCGTCCAATCCGCCTTTCGGTTGCGGCGCATCCGCCGGTGGCCGGTGATCTGGTCGACGATGTTGCTCATGAATCTGCCCTTGCCATTGTTCCAGCGCTCATAGCACGCCTCGCGCGGCTTACCAAAATCGAAGACGCCGTGCGAATGCGGCACAAGGCCGCTTCCCGGAAAAACATTGCTGCTATGCCCGGCAGCGGGCTGCTATTGTCGGCCGATGGTTTCTGATTCTCCCAACATGCCCAGGCCGACCCTCACGGACACGCTGTTCATGCTGTTTCTGCGGCTGATGGCGGTGGTGTGCTTGTGGTTTGCGCTGCGGTATTGGGCCATGCTCACCGGTTTCTCGTTTGGCGGCGGCGGCCGCTTCGATCTCCTGCCGCCTGCCTGGAAGGCGGCCGCCACCGCGCTTGCCGTGATGTTTCCCGTGGCGGGCGTCGGGCTGTGGCTGCTTGCACCCTGGGGGGCGGTCGTCTGGGTGCTCGCCGCTGCCACCGAAATTGCCATGCACGAATTCTATCCGTCGATTTTCGGCATCAACCGGTTGCTCGTCCTGACCCATATCGCCGTGGCCATCGTGTACCTCCTGTTCCAGGTTGCGCTCGTCTTCCAGCGCCGCAAGCAAGCGCGACAGGTAAGGACTGATTTACCCTGAGACTCGGTCGGTGAAGGGTAAGGTGCTGTTAAGCCTGCGGTTTAAGTAGAATTTTAGACGCATTCGATAGGGTCTCACTCAAGGCGGGAAAAAGACACCGCCACCAAAACAGTGAGGCAAAAATGAACACGAAGCTGAAGCCGCAAGTCGCCACCGCCGATCCGCAGGAAGACGCGATCCGCAATCTCTACCTGGAATCCCTGCACCTCGTCGAGCGCCTGCACCGCCGCCTGCTCGACGTCATCAAGGACGAGTTCGACCGTGCCGGCCGTTCCGACGTCAACGCCGTCCAGGCGCTGCTCCTGTTCAACATCGGCAATTCCGAGCTGACCGCCGGAGAGCTGCGCTCGCGTGGCTACTACCTCGGCTCGAACGTGTCCTACAACGTCAAGAAGCTGGTCGACCTCGGTTTCATCAACCACCAGCGCTCGCGCGTCGACCGTCGCTCGGTCCGCATCAGCCTGACCGAGGCCGGCCAGGAGGTCGCCGAAACCGTTGCCAAGCTCTACGACCGCCACATCGGCTCGATCCAGAAGGTCGGCGGCATCGGCGAGAACGAGTTCAACGAGATGAACCGCCTGCTGCAGCGCCTCGACCGCTTCTGGAACGACTCGATCCTCTATCGTCTCTGATCCAGCAGGACCGACGCGTGCCGGCGCGGCACGCGCGAGCGACCACCTCCAGCGCCGATCAAAACCGGATGCGTTCCCTGCGCGTCCGGTTTTCTGCGGTTGGCTTCCCGAGCTATCGGCCGGACCGTCGCGCAGCGCCTGGACGGCGCCGTGGAACACGAATCGGCCATATTGCTGTGACAGCAAACCGGCCGTGGCATGCGCCAGCCGCATGACCGGTTTTCGTTTGTTAACCCTGTTCGTGATAGACATAGTCGGATATGGGCCTTGATGGCCACAGGGCCCGGACGGGCCTTGGCCGCATTGCGGCTGACAGAAAATGGTAGGATAGATGTCTCGCAAGACCGGAACTGATGCTTTTTCGCGCCGCGCCTTCCTGCGTTCCGCCGCAACCATCGGCGCTGCCGCCGTTGCAGGCTCCGCTACGGCGCAGACCGCGATCGACGACATCCTGAATGCACCGCGCCGCGGCAACTGGGACGACCAGTTCGACGCCAAGGCCTCGCGCACGGCAACCGCGGTCGTGTCGAACAGTCCGATCTTCGGACCCGATTCCACCGGCCACATCCAGCAGGCGATCTTCGACTACCAGAATATCGTCTCGGGCGGCGGCTGGCCGACGGTCAACGCCTCGCAACGGCTGGAGCTCGGCGTCAGCGATCCGGCCGTCCAGGCGCTGCGCCAACGCCTGATCATCTCCGGCGACCTGCCGCGCTCGGCCGGTATTTCCAACGCCTACGATTCCTATGTCGACGGCGCGGTGAAGCGGTTCCAGGCGCGCCACGGCCTGCCGGCCGACGGCGTTCTCGGCGAATACACGCTCAAGGCGATGAACGTGCCGGCGGACGTCCGTCTCGGCCAGTTGCAGACCAACCTCGTCCGCATCCAGGCCATGTCCGGCGACCTCGGCTATCGCTTTGTGATGGTCAATATCCCTGCTGCCTACATCGAGGCGGTCGAGAACAACCGCGTGGCGCTGCGCCACACCGCGATCGTCGGCAAATTCGACCGTCAGTCGCCGATCCTCAACTCCAAGATCTACGAGGTCATCCTCAACCCATACTGGACCGCGCCGCGTTCAATCGTCCAGAAGGACATCGTACCGCTGATGCGCAAGGATCCGACCTATCTGACGCGCAACAACATCCGCCTGATCGATGGCAACGGCAACGAGGTCGCTCCGGAGACGATCGACTGGTTCGCCGACAAGGCGCCGAACCTGATGTTCCGCCAGGATCCGGGCAAGATCAACGCGATGGCGTCGACGAAGATCAACTTCCACAACGAGCATGCCGTCTACATGCACGACACGCCGCAGCAGGGCCTCTTCAACAAGCTGATGCGCTTCGAGTCGTCGGGATGCGTGCGCGTGCAGAACGTGCGCGACCTCTGTACCTGGCTGCTGAAGGAGACGCCCGGCTGGTCGCGCGCCCAGATGGAGGCAACGATCAAGACGGGCGTCAACACGCCGATCAAGCTCGCCCAGGAGGTTCCGGTCTACTTCGTCTATATCACCGCGTGGTCGGCCAAGGATCGCGTCGTCCAGTTCCGCGACGACATTTACAAGCGTGACGGCGTGGCCGAGCTGGCGTTGCAGACGAGCTTCGGACAGGAAGGTTCGGTCGAGCAGGACGCGCTGCCGCAGTAACCACTGCTGTGTCTTTCCGGCGGGCCGTGCAACCCCAGTGGTGCGCGGCCCGTTTCGTTTCCGAGACTCCGGCGACAGTGCGTCGCTTTTATTTCACAAGCCTGTCCCAAATGGCGCATTCGGCACAGCGGATATTGCCCTTGCCATGCGAGGACGATAAACACCGTGCCACTTGACCTTAAGGAGCCCCCGAGGATGAGCCAGTCTTCCGTCACCGACGTTTTCTTCACGCGTTCCCTTGCCGAGACCGACCCGGATATCTACGGCGCGATCCAGAAGGAACTTGGTCGCCAGCGCCATGAGATCGAACTGATCGCGTCCGAAAACATCGTCTCGCGCGCCGTGCTCGAGGCCCAGGGCTCGATCATGACCAACAAGTACGCGGAAGGTTATCCGGGCAAGCGCTATTATGGCGGCTGCCAGTTCGTCGACATCGCCGAAGAACTCGCCATCGAGCGCGCGAAGAAGCTGTTCGGCGTCAACTTCGCCAACGT
Organism: Mycoplana ramosa; assembly: GCF_041930185.1. Taxonomy (NCBI): domain Bacteria; kingdom Pseudomonadati; phylum Pseudomonadota; class Alphaproteobacteria; order Hyphomicrobiales; family Rhizobiaceae; genus Mycoplana; species Mycoplana ramosa. The sequence goes on from NZ_JBHEEW010000004.1 coordinate 27,182, forward strand.
CCAGCCGAACTCTGGTTCGCAGATGAACCAGGCCGTGTTCCTGGCGCTGCTGCAGCCGGGCGATACCTTCATGGGGCTGGACCTCAATTCGGGCGGGCACCTGACGCACGGCTCGCCGGTCAACATGTCCGGCAAGTGGTTCAACGTCGTCTCCTACGGCGTGCGCGAAGACAATCACCTGCTCGACATGGACGATGTCGCGGAAAAGGCCCGCAAGCACAAGCCGAAGCTGATCATCGCCGGCGGCACCGCCTATTCCCGCATCTGGGACTGGAATCGCTTCCGCGAGATCGCCGACGAAGTCGGTGCCTACCTGATGGTCGACATGGCTCATATTGCTGGCCTCGTCGCTGGCGGCCAGCATCCCTCGCCGTTCCCGCATTGCCATGTGGCCACCACCACGACGCACAAGTCGCTGCGCGGTCCGCGCGGCGGCGTCATCCTGACCAACGACGAAGACATCGCCAAGAAGATCAACTCGGCCGTCTTCCCGGGGCTCCAGGGCGGGCCGCTGATGCACATCATCGCCGCCAAGGCCGTTGCCTTCGGCGAGGCGCTGCAGCCGGAATTCAAGGACTACGCGGCCCAGATCGTCAAGAACGCCAAGGCGCTTGCCGAGACGCTGATCGAAGGCGGCCTCGACATCGTCTCGGGCGGCACCGACAACCACTTGATGCTCGTCGACCTGCGCAAGAAGAACGCGACCGGCAAGCGCGCCGAGGCCGCGCTCGGCCGCGCCTACGTCACGTGCAACAAGAACGGCATCCCGTTCGACCCGGAAAAGCCGTTCGTCACCTCGGGCGTGCGCCTCGGCACACCGGCCGGCACGACCCGCGGCTTCAAGGAAGCCGAGTTCAGGGAAATCGGCAGCCTGATCGTCGAGGTGCTCGACGGATTGAAGGTCGCCAACTCCGACGAGGGCAATGCGGCCGTCGAAGCTGCGGTCCGGGAAAAGGTGGTCAAGCTGACCGACCGCTTCCCCATGTATCCCTACATGTAAGGAGAAAGCATGCGCTGCCCCTACTGCGCTTCCGAGGATAGCCAGGTGAAGGATTCCCGTCCTGCAGAGGACGGGACGGCCATCCGCCGTCGCCGCATCTGCCCGGACTGCGGCGGTCGCTTCACCACCTTCGAAAGGGTGCAGCTTCGCGAACTGATGGTGCTGAAGAAGACGGGCCGCAAGGCCCCCTTCGACCGCGACAAGTTGATGAAGTCCTTCGAGATTGCGCTGCGCAAACGGCCGGTCGACCGGGACCGGATCGAGCGCGCGGTCTCCGGCATCGTCCGACGCCTGGAGAGTTCCGGCGAAACGGAAATCTCGTCGGAGGAAATCGGCCTGCAGGTGCTTGAGGCGCTCAAGGCGCTCGATGACGTGGCCTTTGTCCGCTACGCATCGGTTTACCGCGACTTCTCGCATGTCGACGACTTCGAGAAGATCCTGTCCGAGGTCGCTGCCAAGATCGCCCGCGATCCGGGCGGCGAGGGCTGATCCATGGCGAGCGCGGCGGAAGATAAACGCTTCATGGCCGCCGCAATCCGGCTGAGCTTGCGCAACCTGGGGCGGACCGGGACCAATCCCTCCGTCGGCTGCCTTCTCGTCAAGGATGAAATCGTGCTGGCGGCCGGTGTCACGGATGTGGGCGGCCGGCCGCACGCCGAGCGCATCGCGCTGGCGGAGGCCGGCGAGGGCGCGCGCGGCGCCACGGCCTATGTAACGCTCGAACCCTGCTCGCATCACGGCAAGACGCCGCCTTGCGCAGACGCGCTGATCGCCGCCGGCGTTGCTCGCGTTGTCATTTCGGTCCTCGATCCCGATGAGCGCGTGGCGGGCAGGGGGATCGCCGCCCTCGAGGCTGCCGGGATCGAGGTGGAGACCGGGGTCCTCGAAGCCGACGGCCGCCGGGCTCTGGCCGCATACTTGATGCGGCAGGTGAACAAACGTGCATATGTGACTCTGAAGCTTGCCGTTTCTGCCGATGGACTGCTCGGTCGCCTCGGCGCCGGGCAGGTTGCCGTGACAGGCCCGGTCGCACGCGGCCAGGTGCACGTGCTGCGCGCCCAGAGCGATGCGATCCTCATCGGCATCGGCACCGCCAAGGCGGACGATCCGGAACTCACCTGCCGACTGCCCGGACTTGCGGACAGATCGCCGATCCGCATCGTGCTCGATCACGATTTGCGGCTGCCGCTCTACGGCAAGCTTGCCCTGACGGCGCGCGACGTTCCGGTGATCGACGTGGCACCGGAGCCGCCAGGTTTCGACGACGCGGATGATAGGTCGCTGTTGCGGCGTCGCGCGGCGCTGGACTCCACCGGCGTCGAGGTGCTCCAGTGCAATCCGAGCCAACTGGACAGCCTTCTTGCGGGCCTGGCCTCGCGCGGCATTTCCTCGCTTTTGGTGGAGGGGGGCGCCACTGTGGCGCGCAGCTTCCTGGATGCCGGCCTCGTTGACCGCATTCACCTTTACACGGGGCCGGCGTCGATTGGCGAAAGCGGGGTCGCATCCCCATGTGTGTCCGGCGCCATGCCGCCGGGCTTCTCGCTGCGGCGGACGATGCGCTTTGGCCCAGACCTTTTTGAAGAATACGAAAGAGACGAAGAATGTTCACCGGCATTGTAACGGACATCGGCACGATCGAGCGGGTGGAGCCTATGAACCAAGGCGTGCGGCTGCGGGTGCGGACGGCCTACGATCCGGCGACCATCGACATGGGCGCCTCCATCGCTCATTCCGGGACGTGCCTGACAGTGACCGCGCTTGCCGAACCGGGCTCCAGCGAGCGCTGGTTCGAGGTCGAGGCCTGGGAGGAGGCTTTGCGGCTGACGACGATCGGCGGTTGGCAAGCCGGTAGGCGGATCAATCTCGAGCGCTCGCTCAAGATCGGCGACGAACTTGGCGGCCACCTTGTTTCCGGTCATGTCGACGGCGTGGCGCAGATACTGTCCATCGAGCCGGAGGGCGACGCGACACGCTTCGTGTTGCGTGCGCCGGCCGGGCTGGAGCGTTTCGTTGCGGCGAAGGGCTCGGTCGCGCTCGACGGCACCTCGCTGACGGTCAATGCCGTCAAGGGCGACGTGTTCGACGTGCTGCTGATCCGGCACACGCTCGAAGTGACCACCTGGGGTGACCGAAAGGTGGGCGACTTGGTCAACTTCGAGGTCGACACCATGGCCCGGTATGCCGCACGGCTGTCGGAGTTCCCGGCCCCCAAGGTCGACTGAAGCACGTCGCAAGCGGTACGCGTGCCGCGCCCTTAGTCCGTCGGGATACGATGTTCCGACCCATTCGGTGAAGCGGGCTCGGCCCGGCTCACGTCAATGCGCTTTCCTGCGAAACCTGCCGCTCTACCGATGCTTTACCTCTGATTGCGTAGGTCGCCTACGCCACGGCAGCGGTCGAAGGTGCATATTCCCACACCGGCGCACTTGATGCAGGATCGCTGGGAGTATGTTCCGAAAGCGACACAGCGGATCGTCCAACGACGGCAGGAGAGAGCGATGACATCAGGCAACGAAAAGCCTTCCCAGCTGAATCGGGCCAGACGCCATTTCCTTGGCGCAGTCGGGGCGGCCGGCGCAAAAATCGCAGCGGTAGGCCTGTTGGCCTCGGCGTTGCTGCCCGCATCCAAAGCGCGGGCCTGGGGTGTCAATTGGGGAAAGCGGCCCCACGGCGGATCCCGTTGTTTTCTGCGCGGCACCGCGATCCTGACCACGAAGGGCGAGATTCGCGTCGAGGAGCTTTGCGTGGGCGATCTGGTCGAGACCGTCGGCGGCAAGGCGATGGCAATCCGATGGGTCGGTCGCCAGGTCTACACGCGCGCCGGGTTTGCCTGGACGGACGACGTCATGCCGATCCGCATTGCGCGCCACGCGCTCGGCGAAGGGGCCCCCCATACGGATCTCTACGTCTCGCCCTATCACGCGCTGTATGTGGATGGCCTGCTCATCCGGGCGAAGGATCTCGTCAATGGCGCATCGATCGCACCCGCCGTGCCGCCGGGATGTGAAACGATCGAATATTTCCACATCCTGCTCGACAGCCATGAAGTGGTCCTGGCCGAGGGTGCGGCCGCCGAGACCTTCCTGCCCGCGGCAGGCAATCATGAGGGGTTTGCGAATTTCGCCGAGTTCGAGCGTGCCGTTCCGGCGGCAGCGCGTGCGATGGCTTCCTTTGCGCCGACCGCCCACAATCGCGGGCGCGATCACGTCAAGGCGCTGCTGTTGCTCGTGACGCGGCCATTTGCACCACCGCACGACCCGATCATGGAAGCGCAGACGCGGCTGTCTGCCCGTGCCAGGGAGCTTGCCGGCTGACATCCGCTCGAGCGAATGTGCGCCATCTGACCGCCGCCGATCGCCTCGGCGGCGTCTTTTATCGCAGCAGCACGACGACATCCCCTTTGCAGAATGTGCGTGCCGTCTCGCGAAAACCGAGCTTTCCTGCAAGGCGCAGCGATGCGGCATTGTCGGGGTGGATGATGCAGGACAGCGTTTTACCGGGAAAGCGGTCATCGCTCCAGCCAATCAGGGCCTTGAGCGCCTCGGTCGCGTAGCCGCGCCCCTGGGCTTCGGGGTGCAGGACCCAGCCGGCCTCCAACGTGCCTTCAATCGAGGGTTCCATATCCCGGCGCATTTCCTGGAAGCCGGCTTCCCCGATGAAGCGGCCGGTCTGCTTTTCCTCGATGACAAGAAAGCCGAAGCCGAGAAGGTGCCACATGCCGGTCCAGCGCATCATGCGCACCCAGGTCTCCTGTCGCGTCGCCGGAGCGCCGGTTATGAACCGCATCACTTCCTCGTCCCTGCTCAATGCGACGCAATCGTCGAAATCCGCCAGGCGATGGCCGCGAAGGATCAGGCGCTCGGTTTCGAGGGTGGGAATTGGCATGCTCGGATCCTTCAAATGCCGCGTTGGTTTCCGTCCCGGACGTCGTGCTGACGCTCAGGCGCCCGGTTCGCCGTCCCAGTAGTCCACAGCGTCGTCCGCCCGTCCGACAAATCGGAATTGCGCGGGGCCGCCGGCCTCCGGGCGCGTCTTGGCCAGGAACTTGCCGGAGTCCGGGTATTGGCAGATCTCCGTCGCGGCCATCGTCGAGATCGACAGATATTTGAGCGGCACCGCGCCGGTGTTGATCAGGTGGTGCGCCGTTTCCGGGCCGCCGGCGGGCGCGCCGAGCACGTCGCCGGGGCCGACCGGAAACCGCTCCTTGCCGAACCGATAGGTGCCGGTTCCTTCGAGGATGATGAAGAGCTCCTCTTCGACGTGGTGATTGTGGAACGGGCAGCCGGACTTGCCCGGCGGCACCTCGCCATAGCCGATGCCGAGGTTCTTCAAGCCCAACAGTGTGCCGAAGGAGGCGTCGCGCGATTCGAAGAAGTCTCCCCGCGTCCAGTGGTCGAGTTGCAGCGATCTCGGATTGACGACTGGCTTTAGGTCTTCGGCCATGGCCCGCTTCCTTCGCGTGGTTGTGACTTCATGCCTGCGTCAAGTATGCAGGGAACGACGCAGATATCCAGTGCTGCGACCGCGGCGGAAAGCGGGCGACGCACCGGAATTGAGCGAAAATGTCCGAATCCCCTTGCCTTCGTCGCCCCGTCGTGGTTTGACCGCGGCCTCTGCCGCGACGATCCGCGTGCCTCCTCTCACAACGTTCGGGTGACCCATGGCAAATGCTGAAACCCCTCATCTTCTCATCGTCGAGGCGCGCTTCTATGACGACATGTCCGACGCGCTGCTCGATGGCGCCAAGACCGCGCTCGATGAAGCGGGCGCGACCTACGATGTCGTGACGGTGCCCGGTGCCCTGGAAATCCCGGCGGCGATCTCGATGGCGCTCGACGGCATGGACTATGGCGGAACCGAGTATGATGGTTTCGTTGCGCTCGGCATGGTCATCCGCGGCGAAACGTACCATTTTGACATCGTTGCCAACGAATCCTGCCGCGCTATCATGGATCTGACCGTCAGCGAGAGCATGCCGATCGGCAATGGCATCCTGACGGTGGAAAACGAGGCGCAGGCCTGGGCGCGCGCCCGCCGCTCGGAAGGCGACAAGGGCGGTTTTGCCGCACGTGCGGCGCTCACCATGATCAAGCTGAAGAAGAGGCTGGGCGGCGAATCGTGACCAAGGGAAGATCGGACCAGCCGGTAAAGCAGGCAAACCAGCGCGGTGCGGCCCGTCTCGCCGCCGTACAGGCACTGTACCAGATGGACGTCGGTGGCGCCGGCGTGCTGGAGATCGTCGCCGAGTACGAGGCGCATCGGCTTGGCCAGGAACTCGACGGCGACACCTATCTCAAGGCCGACGCATCCTGGTTCCGCTCGGTCGTCTCCGGCGTCGTGCGCGATCAGCGCAAGCTCGACCCCCTGATCGGCGCCGCGCTTCAGGACGACTGGGCGTTGTCGCGCCTGGACACCACCGTCCGCGCCATTCTGCGCGCCGGAACTTTCGAGATGCTGGAGCGCAAGGACGTTCCGGTCGCTGTCATCGTCACGGAATATGTCGAGATCGCCAAGGCCTTCTTCGAGGACGAGGAGCCGAAGCTCGTCAATGCCGTCCTGGACCGCATCGCCCGTCAGGTGCGCGGCGAAGCAAGGTGACCGGGTGACGCAATGACGGTGGTGGCAGACGGCTTGGAACGCGAACTCTCGTCCGCACGTCGCAACGTCTTTCTGCTGACCATGGCGCAGGCGATCCTTGCTTCCGCCGGGCCGATCGTCTTCTCCATCGGCGGCATCGCCGGCTACGAGCTGCTTGGCGAGGACAAGTCGCTGGCCACCGCGCCGCTGACCGGCTTCAACATCGGCGTTTCGCTTGGGGCGGTCCTGGTCGCCATACTGGCGCGCCTGCTGGGGCGCGCTTACGGCTTCGTCGCCGGCGCCGTGATTTCCGCCATGGGCGGACTGATGGCGGCGATTGCGCTGTTCCGCTCGGATTTCTGGATGATGGCGGCGGGCTTCCTGCTGATCGGCATATCCTCCGGGTTCGCCCAGAAGATTCGCTTTGCTGCCGCCGACGCCTCGCCCTCGTTCTACAAGCCACGGGCGATTTCCTGGATCCTTGCCGGCGGCGTGATTTCCGCCGTGCTTGGCCCGCAGCTCGTGATCCTGACCAAGGACCTGTTCGAGCCCGTCCTTTTTGCCGGCGCCTTCGTCGCCATGGTGCCGCTGTCGCTCACGGCGATCATCCTGTTTTTGCTGCTGCGGCTGCCGGACACGTCTTCGGCAAGAGCCGGGCAGCATGCCGAGCCCACCCGCCCGCTTGCCGAAATCGTTCTGAGCCAGCGGTTCCTGACGGGCATGATCTGCGGCATATCGAGCTATGCGCTGATGACCTTCATGATGACGGGCGCGCCGCTCGCCATGGTGATCGGCTGCGGCTTTTCGCAGGACCTCGCCACCCTCGGAATCCAGTGGCACGTGCTTGCGATGTTCGGTCCGAGTTTCTTCACCGGCATGCTGATCCAGCGCTTCGGCACGGAGAAGGTGGTCGCCGCCGGGCTGCTGGTGCTGATGGCCTGTGCCGCCATCGCCCACGCCGGGATAGAGCTTTGGAACTTCTGGGGCGCGCTCATACTGCTGGGCGTCGGCTGGAACTTCGGGTTCATCGGCTCCACGGCGATCGTCGCTTCGAGCTACCGGCCGCACGAGGCCGACAAGGTCCAGGGTTTTCATGACATCGTGCTCTTTGGCACAGTCGCCCTTGCCTCGTTCTCGTCGGGCAAGGTGTTCAACGCCTATGGTTGGCAGACGATCAACCTCGTCTTCTGGCCCGTCGCGGGACTGAGCCTCGCCCTCGTCCTGGCGTTGGCCTACCGCGAGCGAAACCGGCGGCGTTGACCCGCCTGCCGCAAAAATAAGCTCTTCCGGCCATTTGCGGCCTGTCGCGGCGTCTTGACGCAGGCGATTCGCCCTTGCACTCTCTCCACGTCGTCAACTGCCCGCATTGTGAGGAGGCAAGCGGGCCGCTGGCGTTTTTTATGGCCGCAGCGGAACGGAACGCGGCTTCACAGGAGGAAATAGCGAAATGACCATTTTATTGGGCGTTATCGCATGCGGGTTGCTCTCGGTGGCTTATGCCATCTGGGCGACACGGTCGGTGCTTGCCGCCGACCAGGGGAACGCCCGCATGCAGGAAATTGCAGGCTATATCCGGGAAGGGGCGCAGGCCTATCTGACCCGCCAGTACAAGACCATTGCAGTCGTCGGTGTGGTCGTCTTCATTGCCGCCTGGCTTCTTCTGTCCTCGACCGCCGCCATCGGGTTTCTGATCGGCGCCGTTCTCTCCGGTGCAGCCGGCTTCATCGGCATGCACGTCTCCGTTCGCGCCAACGTCCGCACGGCCCAGGCGGCCTCGGTCAGCCTGGCGTCGGGTCTGGAGATCGCCTTCAAGTCGGGCGCGATCACCGGCATGCTGGTCGCAGGCCTCGCGCTGCTCGGCGTCTCCATCTACTACCTGATCCTGACCCAGGTGCTCGGCCACGATCCCGCCTCGCGCGACGTCATCGACTCGCTCGTCGCCCTCGGCTTCGGTGCCTCCCTCATCTCGATCTTCGCCCGTCTCGGCGGTGGCATCTTCACCAAGGGTGCGGATGTCGGCGGCGACCTCGTCGGCAAGGTCGAGGCCGGCATCCCCGAGGACGATCCGCGCAACCCGGCCACGATCGCCGACAACGTCGGCGACAATGTCGGCGACTGCGCCGGCATGGCGGCCGACCTGTTCGAGACCTATGCGGTGTCGGTCGTGGCGACGATGGTGCTCGCGGCGATCTTCTTCGGCGGCACGCCGATCCTGGCGACGGCGATGATCTATCCGCTCGCCATCTGCGCGGCCTGCGTCATCACCTCGATCATCGGCACCTTCTTCGTCAAGCTGGGCACCAACAACTCGATCATGGGGGCGCTTTACAAGGGGCTGATCGTCACCGGCCTGCTGTCGGTCCTGGGTATCGGCGCAGCGACGTCGCTCACCGTCGGCTGGGGCTCGATCGGCACGGTCGCCGGCATGGATGTGACCGGTACCAACCTGTTCATCTGCGGTCTGCTGGGGCTGGTGGTGACGGCGCTCATCGTCGTCATAACCGAGTACTACACCGGCACGAACAAGCGCCCGGTCAACTCGATCGCCCAAGCCTCCGTCACCGGCCACGGCACGAACGTCATCCAGGGGCTCGCGGTTTCGCTGGAATCGACGGCGCTGCCGGCGATCGTCATCGTCGGCGGCATCATCGCCACCTACCAGTTGGCCGGCCTCTTCGGCACGGGGATCGCCGTAACCGCCATGCTCGGCCTTGCCGGCATGATCGTGGCGCTCGACGCCTTCGGTCCGGTCACCGACAATGCCGGCGGCATTGCCGAGATGTCCCACCTGCCGCCGGAGGTGCGCAAGTCCACCGATGCGCTCGACGCGGTCGGCAACACCACCAAGGCCGTGACCAAGGGCTATGCAATCGGCTCTGCGGGTCTCGGCGCGCTGGTGCTGTTCGCCGCCTACTCCAACGACCTGTCCTACTTTGCCGCCAACGGCGACAAGTATCCCTACTTCGCCGGCATCGGCGAGATCTCCTTCGATCTCTCCAACCCCTACGTCGTGGCGGGTCTGATCTTCGGCGGTCTGATTCCGTATCTTTTCGGCGGCATCGCGATGACGGCGGTCGGCCGCGCTGCCGGTTCGATCGTCGAGGAGGTGCGCAGGCAGTTCAAGGAAAAGCCAGGCATCATGGCGGGCACGGACAAGCCGAACTACGGTCGCGCCGTCGACCTTTTGACCAAGGCGGCGATCCGCGAGATGATCGTGCCGTCGCTGCTGCCGGTGCTGGCGCCGCTGGTCGTCTACTTCGGCGTGCTGCTGATCTCCGGCTCCAAGGCCTCCGCCTTTGCCGCGCTGGGTGCCTCGCTGCTCGGCGTCATCGTCAACGGGCTGTTCGTCGCGATTTCCATGACCTCCGGCGGTGGCGCCTGGGACAATGCGAAGAAGAGCTTCGAGGATGGCTTCGTCGACAAGGACGGTCAGCGTCACATGAAGGGCTCGGAGGCCCACAAGGCCTCCGTTACCGGTGATACCGTTGGCGATCCCTACAAGGACACGGCCGGACCCGCCGTCAACCCGGCGATCAAGATCACCAACATCGTGGCGCTGCTGTTGCTGGCCGCGCTGGCTTAGGCAGTCTGTGCGCAAAGAAAAAACCGCGAGGCGCGCCTCGCGGTTTTTTCGCGCCGGTTATTGTTGCTGTGCGCCGAGTGCGTTGCGGATGGCCGCATTCGGGTCACCGCCGCCCTTCAGCAGCTGGCCGAGGAAGGTGGTTTCCACGCCGCCGGTCGGCGTCGTGCGCGAGATCATGTCGAACGGCACGCCGTCCTGCAGCGCATAGTTCGCCAGCCGGTCGACGTTGCCATCTTTGTTGAAATAGACGGCGAGGATGCTCTGCTCGATGATCTTCGGTTTCATGAAGGCGACCGGACGCGCGCGCTTCTGCGAGATGTAATAGAAGACCTCGCTGTCAAAGGTGGCTGTCGTCGAAGGTGTTCCGAGCGAGAGCAGCACCTGCTCCCGGGACGAGCCGACAGGTGCAAGCGCCAGGGTCTGTTCATCGACGATGTAGCCCTGGTTGAGGACTTCACCCGTCTGGCAGCCGGCAAGGACGCTGGTGGAAAGGGCGAGGGCAATCGTGGCGTTGCGCAGAAAAATCATGTCAGTCCTGAAATAGCATCTCTTCAACGACAATCCCCTTGAGGCTAAGATGGCCGGCGAGCCATTGCAATTCGTGCATGCTTCGGTAAACCAGCTTCGGCTGTCATGCAACACGACACCGGCGGCTCGCTCTCCTTCAATCAGCCAAAACTGGGCGTTATGATGATTTTCGGCCTGTTCAGGAAAAAAAACGGCAACCAGCGGATCGTCGAACGCCAGTACGCCCACCTGACGGCCGCCGCTCGCCAGCCTTTTCTCTATGAGAGCCTTGACGTTCCCGACACGGTGATGGGGCGCTTCGAGATGCTGTCGGGCGTGTTGATCCTGTATTTCCGCCGAACGCGCGCCTCCGCGTCGGGGCAGGAAATCGCCCAGCAGATCGTCGACGCGTTCTTCCAGGACGTCGATCACTCGATCCGCGAACTGGGCATCAGCGACGTCGGCGTGCCGAAACGGATGAAGAAGCTCGCCGGCCGCTTCTACGGGCGACTGGAGTCCTATGCGGCCGCTCTCGGTGCCGGCGACCGTGACGCTCTTGCGCAGGCGTTGCGGCGCAATATTCACCCCGATGCGGGGGACGAGGCGCCTGATATGCAGGGACTCGCCCGCTATTTCTTCGCCGCCGAAGCGCACCTGGCGGCACTGGACGAACTGACTATCGAGACCGGAACCGCGCAACTGCCAGCCGCGGGCCCAGACTGACCGGTGCAGGTCACCGAGGAAGCACCATGAAGCACGACGAAGAGACACCATTTTCCTATCCCGTGAAGGTCGGACACATCTCAGCCAATCCGGTCGAGGTGAAGATTGCCGCCGATGCGAACGAGTGCCGCGCGCTCGCGCGCCAGTGGGACATTCGCGAGGTCCGGTCTTTTTCTGCCGACCTGCAAGTCCAGCGCTGGAAGAAGGACGGCGTTCGGGTGAAGGGCCGGGTAAGGGCCGACATCGTCCAATCCTGCGTGGTGACGCTGGAGCCGGTGGAATCGCAGATCGATGAGCCGATCGATGCCGTGTTCGTTCCCGAGGGCTCGAAGCTGGCCCTCCACCCCGTTGTCGAGGGCGGCGAAATGCTGCTCGATCCGGACGGGCCCGACAGCCCGGAGGTCTTTCAGGGGGACACGATCGACGTCGGTGTCGTCGCTGCCGAATTCGCGGCGCTGGCGATCGATCCCTATCCGCGCAAGGCGGGCGTCGTGTTTCCCGGTCACGTCGAACATACCGATGAAGATAGCGAAAGGCCGTCTCCGTTTGCAGTCTTGAAAGACTGGAAAAAGGACTGAATGGGCATCCACGGCCCGGATAATTCGGTTGTCACCCGGACGAAAAGCGGTATTTTGACCGCAATTCCGCCCAGGGGGCTGGAGAAAAGGACAAGACTCGCGTGGTCAGAATTTCCGTTGATGTCATGGGTGGCGATATCGGCCCGCAGGTCGTTATCCCTGGCATAGCCAAGGCACTCGAACGTCACCCCGACATTCGTTTTTGCCTGTTCGGCATCGAAGAACAATGCCGGCTGTTGCTTGAGCAATACCCCAAGGTCAAAGACGCCAGCACCTTCACCCACTGCGAGCTCGCCATCGGGATGGATGAGAAGCCGAGCCAGGCGCTGCGGCGCGGCCGCGGCAAGTCCTCCATGTGGATGGCGCTGGACGCGGTCGCGAAGGGGGAGGCCGACGTCGCCGTCTCGGCCGGCAACACCGGCGCGCTGATGGCCATGGCGAAATTCTGCCTGCGCATGATGGCCAATATCGAGCGCCCGGCTATCGCCGGCATCTGGCCGACGCTGCGGGGCGAGAGCATCGTGCTCGACATCGGGGCGACGATCGGCGCGGACGCCAACCAACTGTTCGACTTCGCGCTGATGGGCGGCGCCATGGCGCGCGCGCTGTTCGAGATCGATCGCCCGACGCTCGGCCTGCTCAATGTCGGTGTCGAGGAAATCAAGGGTCAGGAAGAGGTCAAGGCCGCCGGCCAGCTGATCCGCGAGGCCAATTTTGACACGATCGACTACTATGGCTTCGTCGAAGGCGACGATATCGGCCGTGGCACCGTCGACGTGGTCGTGACGGAAGGCTTCGCCGGCAATATCGCGCTGAAGTCGGCGGAAGGCACGGCCCGGCAGATCGCGGAATACCTGCGCGCGGCCATGACGCGCACCTGGCTGGCAAAGCTCGGCTACATTTTGGCCAAGAGTGCCTTCGACCGGCTGCGCGAGAAGATGGATCCGCGCAAGGTCAACGGCGGGGTGTTTCTCGGTCTGAACGGCATCGTCATCAAGAGCCACGGCGGGACGGATGCGGAAGGCTTTGCCGCGGCGGTTGATGTCGGCTACGACATGGCCCGCAACGGGCTGAAGGAAAAGATCGAGAACGACCTCAAGAGATATCATGCGGACCGACCCGTCGAAGGCGCGGCCAGCAGCATGAGCGACGGGATATAGGAAGACAGATGATCCGTTCAGTGGTTCGCGGGTTCGGGACGGCGCTCCCGAAGCGGGTGCTCACAAATCGTGAGCTCGAAAGCATGGTCGACACGTCCGACGAATGGATCGTGCAACGGACCGGCATCCGCCAGCGCTACATCGCCGGCGAAGGGGAAACGACGGCTTCGCTCGGCGAAGCGGCCGCGCGTGCGGCCTTGGACAACGCCGGCCTGACCGCCGACGACATCGACCTCATCATCGTCGCGACGTCGACGCCCGACAACACCTTTCCGGCGACCGCCGTCAACATCCAGAACCGGCTCGGCATGCACCACGGTTTTGCGTTCGACGTGCAGGCGGTCTGCTCCGGCTTCGTCTACGCCGTCACCACGGCGGACGCCTATATCCGCGGCGGGCTGGCGCGGCGGGTGCTGGTGATCGGCGCCGAAACCTTCTCGCGCATCCTCGACTGGACCGATCGCACGACCTGCGTGCTGTTTGGCGACGGCGCCGGCGCCATCGTGCTCGAGGGGCAGCAGGGCGAGGGGACGGTCGCCGACCGCGGCGTGCTCACGGCGCAACTGCGCTCCGACGGCGCCCACAAGGACAAGCTCTATGTCGACGGCGGTCCCTCCACCACCGGCACGGTGGGCCACCTGCGGATGGAGGGCCGCGAGGTCTTCAAGCATGCCGTCGGCATGATCACCGACGTGATCGTCGCCGCCTTTGATGCGACCGGGCTTTCGGTCGACGATCTCGACTGGATGGTGCCGCACCAGGCCAATCGCCGCATCATCGACGGGTCGGCGAGAAAACTCGGCATTCCGCTGGAGAAGGTCGTCGTCACCGTCGATCTGCACGGCAACACCTCGGCGGCGTCGATCCCGCTCGCTTTGGCCGCGGCTGCAAGCGATGGTCGCATCAAGCGGGGCGACCTGGTGCTGCTGGAGGCGATGGGCGGCGGGTTCACCTGGGGGGCGGTGCTGTTGCGCTGGTAGCCGAAATCGACCGCCACCGGGTTCCAACGGCGCTTGACCGGCGCGGGCAAGAGAAATAGTCTTGCCTGATAAGCAAACGCTTTCAATAAGAAACGGTGGGAGAAGATGAGCGGCAAAACCGTGACACGCGCAGATTTGGCCGAGTCAGTTTTTCGTAAGGTCGGCCTTTCCAGAACCGAATCGGCGGAACTGGTCGAAACCGTCATCGACGAGATTTGCAACGCTATCGTGCGTGGCGAAAGCGTGAAGCTGTCCTCCTTTGCGACCTTCCAGGTGCGCAACAAGAACGAGCGCATCGGCCGCAACCCCAAGACCGGGGAGGAGGTTCCGATCTCGCCCCGGCGCGTCATGACCTTCAAGGCGTCGAACGTGCTCAAGCAGCGGGTTCTCAAGGCCCACACGGCGCGCAAGGCCAAGCAGAAGCAGCAATCCTCGGCGCCATGATCGTCGCGGCCTTGGATGCCGCAAATTCTTCGCTTGAAAAAGCAGGCGCAACCCGCTGAAATGCAACGATTCGTTTGCTGGAGTTCCGGCGTGCGAGTCGACCCCGTCATTCGGTGAGGTGTACCGATGGAAAAGAGCCCCGACGCCTTCCGCACCATCAGCGAAGTGGCCGACGACCTTGACCTGCCCCAGCATGTGCTGCGGTTCTGGGAGACGCGGTTTTCGCAGATCAAGCCGATGAAGCGCGGCGGCGGACGGCGCTATTATCGCCCCGACGACGTCGAGTTGCTCAAGGGCATCCGCCATCTGCTCTATGATCACGGCTACACGATCAAGGGCGTCCAGAAACTTCTGAAAAACAACGGCAACAAGTTCGTCGCGGCGATCGCCAGCGGCGATCTGGCGACCGTCGAGGCGCTGGCCGCCGCAAGCCAGGATGAGCCGGCCGCGCCGAAAACCGCCGACGACGACCAGATCGTCGGCCGCGCCAAGGCGCCCGCCAGCCGCCGCTTCTTCTCCTTCGTCGGCGGCAGCGACGATGCGCCGGAGGTCTCGATCGGCAAGAGCAGCGTCGGCAAGGAAGACCGGGCGCTGCTGCAGGAAGCGCTCTACGACCTCTTGGAGTGCAAGCGCCTGCTCGACCAGGTGCGTTGACGCCGAAAAGGCGGCCGACGGCGACTACAGCCGCCCGAAGGGGAAGCGGGGTCGGAGCAACAATCGGCGAACGCCGCTCACGGCCGTCGGCCTGATGCGCGGGTGGCGGATCGGGCGAGCCGCGCCCCGCCAGCGCATTTCCGATGCGAGCCCCCGTGCGTCCCAGCCGCCGCACGGCCACCGCATACGGCACCCCAGCGCAATAACAGTCCTTCCGCCTGGCGCATTCCTTCCGGAAGACGCGACGCCTCTGGCCGGACGGTTCGGCCGCGCGCCGCCCGATTGGCCGGCCCGTGCCGGCCGCCCAGGCGCCCTGGGGGTGAAGGGCGGCCGCGCCGGTCCGTTCCTCGGCATCACCCGGCGGTGCACCGCGTGCACCGTCCCCTCGACGTCGGCGCGAAACCGGTCCGGCTTATCGCGTCCGCCTGCGGGTCCGCCCCCGCGGCGGCGCGGCGGCAGCTCAAGGTTAACGAATACCCCGCGCATCCCTCGAAAGCGGTGCAGTCCACAAAATTTATTTACCAACCTCACCCAAATGGGTGAGGCGGACCCGTCTTTTTGCCTGTTACCACTCTCCCTGAGCGCCGCCGGATGGCCGGCGGAGAGGACTTCGCAGCGACACGAGCGGGTGCCCGGCCGGCAGGATCGGCCCGGGCACCGCGACCGGCGATCGTCTGCACGGAGGCGGGGAGCAGGGGCAAACCAGTGACCAACGAAAAGCGGACCGCGCGGGCCAACCCCGCGCCGGACAGCGCAGATTAATCAAAACACATGAACGCGCCTCTGGACGGCGGCGGCGAGCCGGCGCGGCTCGCCCGCGTCCTGACGGCGGCAATCAACAGATATGGACGGGAGATTTGAAATGACCATTATTGGAACGCTAGGCGACGACACCCTCACCGGCACGGACGGCAACGACACGATCGACGGACGGGCCGGCGACGACATCATTCACGGTCTGGCCGGTTTCGACACGCTCCACGGCGGCGACGGCAACGACACCGTCAGCGGCGGCGCCGGTGAAGACTACATTATTGGCGGCGCTGGAAATGACTCGCTCTACGGCGAGGACGACAACGACGAGCTGTTCGGCGAGGAAGGCGACGATGCCATCGACGGCGGCGATGGGCAAGACACAGCGGGTTATGAAGGAAATTGGGCTGACTACAGCATCACCGAGATCCGCCCCGGCGTCTACAGGATAAAGGACAATCGTTCGGGCTCGCCGGAAGGTACCGACGAAGTCACCGACGTCGAGCACCTGAATTTCGGCTATGGAACCGATATCCTTGACATCGCGGATGCGGTCAACAACACGTCGCCGTCGGGCACGCCGGACGCGGAACTTGAGGGCGGCGTTGAGGACACCGATTACGAAGTCAGCACGGCGGACCTGCTGTCTGGGCTCAGCGATGTGGACGGCGACGAGCTGTCGATCACGGCGATCGCCGCCAACAACGGCGCGGAGGTCACCCTCAACGAGGCCGGCGACGGCTACACGGTGACGCCGGCCGCAAACTTCAACGGCGTCGTGACGCTGACCTACACCGTCAGCGACGGCAACGGCGGCGCGCATGAGGTGACGCAGACGATCGAGTTTGCCGCGGTCAACGACGATCCGTCGGGCACGCCGGACGCGGAACTTGAGGGCGGCGTTGAGGACACCGACTACGCCGTCAGCACGGCGGACCTGCTGTCGGGGCTCAGCGATGTGGACGGCGACGAGCTGTCGATCACGGCGATCGCCGCCAACAACGGCGCGGAGGTCACCCTCAACGAGGCCGGCGACGGCTACACGGTGACGCCGGCCGCAAACTTCAACGGCGTCGTGACGCTGACCTACACCGTCAGCGACGGCAACGGCGGCGCGCATGAGGTGACGCAGACGATCGAGTTTGCCGCGGTCAACGACGATCCGTCGGGCACGCCGGATGCGGAACTTGAAGGCGGCGTTGAGGACACCGACTACGCCGTCAGCACGGCGGACCTGCTGTCGGGGCTCAGCGATGTGGACGGCGACGAGCTGTCGATCACGGCGATCGCCGCCAATAACGGCGCGACGGTCACCCTCAACGAGGACGGCGATGGCTACACGGTGACGCCGGTTGCAAACTTCAACGGCGTCGTGACGCTGACCTACACCGTCAGCGACGGCAACGGCGGCGCGCATGAGGTGACGCAGACGATCGAGTTTGCCGCCGACAACGACGATCCGGTCGGCGGCGTGACGATCAGCGGCGAGGCGAAGGAAGACGGCGTGCTGACGGCGGACATCAGCGCGCTGGCGGACGAGGACGGCCTCGATAATGCTGAGTTCACCTACCAGTGGATGCGCGACGGGAATCCGATCGCTGACGCGACCGACGCGAGCTACACGCTTGGCCAGGCCGACGTCGGCGCGAAGATCACCGTGGTCGTCAGCTACACCGACGGTCTGGGCACGCAGGAGAGCGTCACCAGTGCGCCGACGCCGGCCATCGCCAACGTCAACGACCTGCCTTCGGGCGGCGTGACGATCAGCGGCGACGCGGCAGAAGACGGCGTGCTGACGGCGGACATCAGCGCGCTGACGGACGAGGACGGCCTTGACCCTGCCGGCGTCACCTACCAGTGGCAGCGCGACGGGGAGGACATCGACGGGGCGACCGACGAGACCTACCGGCTGACACAGGCCGACGTCGGTGCGGTGATCTCCGTGATCGTCAAATACACGGACGGGCAAGGCACCGAGGAGGAGGTCATCAGCGATGCCACCGATCCCGTCACCGACGTTCTGCATGTTCCCGTCGCGGTGAACGACGCGGACGCGGTCGTCGAATACGCGGAAGTTTCCGGCAACGTGACCGCCAACGACACCGACGCCGACGGTGATGTGCTCAAGGTCACCAGTGTCTCTGGCGCTTCCGGCACCGTTGCCGCCGGGATCGCCATCGCCGGCCGCTATGGCACGCTGACTTTGGACGCCGATGGCAACTACACCTACGTTGCCGACAACGCCGAAACGCTGGCCGCCGGCCAGAGCGGCGTCGACGTCTTTACCTACCTGGTCGACGACAATGCGGGCGGCACCACCACGGCCACGCTCACGATCACCGTCAACGGCACGAATGACGGCACCGATGGCGACGATCTGCTGCGCGGCACCAATGCCAACGAGACCTTCTCGGGCGGCAAGGGCGACGACATCATCGACGCCAGGGGCGGGAACGATGTTCTCGACGGCGGCGAGGGCGACGACATCCTCAAGGGTGGCACCGGCAACGACATCCTCAGGGGCGGGGCTGGTCTCGACGTCCTCGTGGGCGGTGACGGCGACGACACCTACGAGCTGGAGGCGGGCGACGACGTCGTCGTCGACACGACGGGGGTCGACACGATCACCTCGACCATCAGCCGGAGCCTCGCCGCCTACGCCGGAATCGAGAACCTGACCCTCTTGGGCTCGGACGCGATCAACGCCACCGGCAACAGCGGGGCCAACGTGCTGACCGGCAACGACGCTGCCAACGTGCTCAACGGCGGCGGTGGGGCGGATCGGCTCGTCGGCCTCGGCGGCAACGATACCTACATCACCGACGGCGGCGACACGATCGTCGAGGCGGCCAATGGGGGGATCGACACCGTCCAGTCCAGCGTCTCGCTGACGCTCGGCGCGAACCTCGAAAACCTCGTCCTGACCGGCAGTGCGCTGAACGGGACCGGCAACGGGCTCGCCAACGTCATCACCGGCAACGGCGGCGCGAACACGCTGAACGGCGGCGGCGGTGCGGATCGGCTCGTCGGCGGCGCCGGCAACGATACCTACATCACCGACGGCGGCGACACGATCGTCGAGGCGGCGAACGGGGGGATCGACACCGTCCAGTCCAGCGTCTCGCTGACGCTGGGCGCGAACCTCGAAAACCTGGTCCTCACCGGCAGCGGGACGTTGAAGGGGACCGGCAACGCACTCGCCAACATCATCACCGGCAACAGCGGCGCAAACGTGCTGGACGGCGGTGCGGGCGACGACAGGCTCAACGGCGGTCTTGGCAACGACACGCTCAATGGCGGCCTTGGCAAGGACACGCTCACCGGCGGCGCCGGCAAGGACGTGTTCCTGTTCAACTCGAAGCCGGCTTCGAGCAACATCGACACCATCACCGACTTCTCGGTGACGGATGACACGATCCACTTGGAGAATGGTGTGTTCACCGCGCTGACCAAGGTGGGCAAGCTTTCGGCGGCTGCGTTCACCAAGAACACCAGCGGGCTTGCGACCGACAAGGACGACCGCATCATCTACGAGACGGACACCGGCAAGCTGTTCTACGATGCGGACGGCAACGGCAAGGGGGCGGCGGTCCATTTCGCCACCCTGACGAAGAACCTCGGCCTTACGGCGGACGATTTCTTCATCATCTAAGCGACAATTGCCCCCGGCGCCAAACGGCGCGCCGGGGGCAACCTTTCGAAGGCCTTGGGGTCACCAAGGGCGTGCGCGCCCTGTCGGGCCGCGCGCATTTTGCCACCGTCGCATCGGGGCAAGCGCAAAATCAAAAAAATGACGCATGACGCCGCGGAGAGCGCCGAGCACCGGCAGGCTCGATTGCCAGCCAGTGATGAGGTCGGTCTCGCCGTTGTGACATCCGCAAGTCCTGATAACGGTTCCGGCGAAGGCCTTCCGCCTCAGGCGGCGACGGAAAATCCTGTCCAGGCGCTTGGTCGCCAACCCGCATCGCTCATGGCGTGAGCGGCCGAGGCAATGCCATTCCTCCTTGGGTTTCCCCTGGAGCATCGTGCTTCCCCTGCAGCTTCGGACCAGTTGAAACCGTTTTTTTTAGTTCCTGTCCGTCAAGGAACCGCGGTTCCGGGCTGGAATCCGGCTTGCCTGCGCATCTCGGTGTAGACATCGCCTGGACACACTTCCATGGCGGTCGCCCCGATTGATGATATGCTGCCTCAGTTGCAGGAGGTCGCGGGGACGCAAACGGAGGCGGGTTCATGGACGCCGCAGACCGCAAGGAGGGACGAGATGTCGACTCCCACATGTGGCGCCGGCCGTTGGACCAGGTCTATGCCGACCTGCGGACCCGACCCGATGGGCTCAACACGGCGGAAGCCGCGACTCGGCTTGCGGCGCAGGGGCCGAACCTCCTCGAAGAACCGGCCCGCCAGCGTCTCGTTGTCGGCCTGCTGAAGCGCTTCACCAACCCGCTTGTGCTGATCCTGCTGTTCGCCGCATCGATCGCCGCGCTTACGCACGAGCAGGCGAGCGTGTTCATTATCGGGGCGATCGTCATCCTGTCGGTGCTCATCGACTACGTGCAGGAACAACGCGCAGAGACGGCCGCCGAGGCGCTGCGCCAGCGCGTGGCGCTGAGCGTGGCGGTCCTGCGCGAGGGGCGCCCCCAGGATTTGCCTGCGGCCGCGCTGGTGCCCGGTGATGTGGTGCTGCTATCCGCCGGCAACCTCATTCCGGCGGACTGCCGGCTTCTCCGATCGGAGGATTTGTTCGTCAACGAGGCGTTGCTGACGGGGGAGCCATATCCGGTCGAGAAGGACGCCAGCGACGCACCGGCGGCGGAGGACACATCGACCCCGGCCAACGGGGTGTTCATGGGGTGCTCCGTGGTCAGCGGGACGGCGCGGGCGCTGGTCGTGGCGACCGGGCGCGCCACGCGGATCGGCGATATCGCTGGCGCGCTGCGCAAGGAGCCGCCCGCGACGGCGTTCACGCTCGGCATCCGCAGCTTCGGCATGCTGATCGTCCGGCTTACGGTGCTTCTTGTCCTGTTCGTCCTGCTGGTCAACCTGCTTCTCGACCGGCCGCTGCTCGAATCCTTCCTGTTTGCCATGGCCCTTGCCGTCGGTCTGACGCCCGAGCTCCTGCCGATGGTCATTTCGGTGACCCTTGCGCGCGGTGCCGTTCGCATGTCGCGCGAGCAAGTGATCGTGAAGCGCCTTTCCGCCATTCATGATCTCGGCAGCATGGACATCCTGTGCAGCGACAAGACCGGCACGCTCACCGAAGCCCGCATCAAGCTTGTGCGCGAGGTCGACCTCGACGGCGGCGAGAGCAAAGACGTGTTTCAGTGGGCCTATGTCAACGCCGCCTTCGAGACCGGGCTGAAGAGCCCCCTCGACGAGGCCATCATCGCGGCGGCACCGATCGACATCACCACCTGGCGGAAGATCGACGAGGTGCCGTTCGACTTCGAGCGGCGGCGCGTCTCGATCCTTGCCGAGCGCGATGGTCGCCGATTCCTGATCGTCAAGGGTGCGCCCGAAGACGTGCTCGCGCATGCGTCGAGCTACCGGCTGGCCGAAAGCGAGGCCGTCCGGCCCCTCGACGACGGCGCCCGTGCCAGGGCTCTGGCCACCCTCGATCGCCTTGGGGACGAAGGTTTCCGCCTCCTTGGCGTTGCCTGGCGCGAGGTCGAGCCGCAGCGGGACCATGCCGGCGCCACGGACGAACGCGAGCTGACCTTTGCCGGCTTCGCGGCCTTCCTCGATCCGCCGAAGGACAGCGCACGCGCGGCGCTGACGGCACTGGCCGATCTCGGCGTGTCGGTGAAGATCATCACCGGTGACAACGAACGGGTGACGCGGCATGTGTGCTCGGTGCTAGGCATTGCGATCGAAGGCATCCTCAACGGGCCGGAACTCGCGAACCTGAGCGACGAGGCGCTCTTCGCCCGCCTTCCTGCAACGACCCTCTTCTGCCGCGTTACGCCGCCCCAGAAGGCGCGGATCATCCGTGCCCTGCGCCGCCGTGGGCACGTCGTCGGCTATCTCGGCGACGGCATCAACGACGCGCCGTCGCTCCAGGCGGCCGACGTCGGCCTGTCGGTCGATGGAGCGGTCGACGTTGCCAAGGACGCGGCCGCGCTGATCCTCCTGAAGCATGATCTCAAAGTGCTGGTGGAGGGGGTGCGCGAGGGACGGCGGACGTTCGCCAACATCATGAAATACGTGATGATGGGTACGAGCTCGAATTTCGGCAACATGTTCTCCATGGCGGGCGCGGTCGTGATCCTGCCCTTCCTGCCGATGTCGCCGGTGCAGATCCTGCTCAACAACCTGCTCTACGACACCTCGGAAATCGCCATCCCGTTCGACCGCGTCGACGAGACGATGATCGCCCGCCCGCGCCACTGGGACATGGATTTCGTTCGCGATTTCATGCTGGTGCTCGGGCCGGTCAGTTCCCTGTTCGATTTCTTCACCTTCGGTCTGCTGCTGTGGGTCTTCCAGGCGGGCGAAGCATTGTTCCATGCGAGCTGGTTCGTCGAGTCGATGATGACGCAGGTGCTGGTGATCTTCGTGATCCGGACACGGGCGCGACCTTGGCGGAGCCGGCCGCATCCGCTGCTGGCCGCCTGCTCGCTCGGAATCGTGGCCCTGGCGGTCTCCCTGCCGTATACACCGCTTGCCGCCTGGTTCGGCTTCGTTCCCCTTCCACTCGACGTCCTGCTCACGCTCGCGGCGGTGACGGCGTTGTACCTGTTGCTGGCCGAGCAGGCGAAGCATTGGTTTCTTTCGCGACATAGAAAGGCATGGCGCAACGCGTCGTGAGTTTCGGAACCGTGCACAACGCAGAGCGCGCAATTTGTGCAAGACCAGGCCGCTACCATCCGGCATGTCTCGTTCCAGACAAGGCGTTCGAGACAAGCGGGGCAGATAGATCTTTGAAGAGCGGTCGCGCCGGCGAGGGGATCGGAAGGGGCCTTCGATGAACGTTCTCAAGACGGTGGCAAGCCGCATCGAGCCGATGAAATCCTGGGAGCCAATCCGCCCGCGCAGCACGCTTCGAAATTTCGTCTGGAGCGCCAGCGGTTTCCATCAGTTCTACGTCGGTGCGGTTGCCCTCGGTGTTTCCCTTTTGAACTTCGTCCCGATTGAATTGCAGCGGCGCATTATTGACGATGCGGTTGGCCACAAGGACATCAGAAAGCTGGCCGTCCTGGGCAGTTTCTACCTGGCGGTCCTGGTCACCTATTCGAGCCTGAAATTCGTGTTGATGATCTATCAGGGCTGGGTCGGAGAAAGCGCGACCAAGACGGCGCGCGATCAACTGGCCGAAGTGGCATCCCACAGACGCGGGCGACCCAGCGAGGCCGGTGGACAGACAGCCAACGTGATCGGCAACGAGATCGATTCGGTCGGCGGGTTCGTGGGCACCAGTATCTCGGAATTTGTCGTCAATGTCAGCATGACGATCGTCGTCTTCACATACATAGCCTACATGGAGCCGGTGATTGCCCTATTCAGCGCCGGCGCTCTGGTCCCTCAGTTCGTTGTCGCCAGATACTTGCAGAAGAGCCTGAACAAACTGGTCGAACGGCAGATCATGCTGGTGCGCAAGCTTGGCGATCAGGCCGTCGATCATTCTTCAAGCCAGATCGACATGCTCCATGCGGCGTTGCGGACGACAAGGACGATCTTCAGGAACCGGATCGAACTTTATCTTCTGAAGTTTGGCTTGAAGGCGCTGCTCAATATCGCCAACTCGTTCGGCTCTCTGTCGGTTCTGATCGTCGGCGGCTACCTGGTGATCAAGGGCGAGACGACGATCGGAACGGTGGTGGCCTTCATCTCCGGATTTCAACGCCTGTCAGACCCCATCGGCGACCTGCTCGATTTCTACCGAAGCTATTCGCAAACAAAGGTGCAGTATCAAATGATCGTGGCATGGATCGGCGAATGAGCACCCCAAGGCGACCCGGCGATCCGCAGGTTGACATCAGCCCGGGCGACGACGGCTTCACCATGATCGCCGCTGGCTGATGGGGTAGGGCGTCGGTGCGACGTGAAGGATTGAAAGGTTCTGCGTCCTCATGGCGCAGATCTACCTCGCCATTTCGCCATATCGCCTCACTTTTGCGATCCATTGCTTCCGCTTTGCGTCGCTCACCCCTTCCACCCCGCCGAAAAGGGATTGGCGCACAGGCCGGATACCCGCCATGTGCAGGATTCCGCGTCGAAGCGTTGCAATGCCATGGTTGAGAAACCAGAGGCGATACAGGATCGCCGGCATGCCCATCGTGACGATGATACGGGCGGAACGCCCCTTCAACAGCGCCTTCAGGCCGGTGCCGGCGTCCGCATACTCGAAAGCCACGCCCGGCCGCATCACCTGCTCGAGAAAGGCCTTCAGCAAGGCGGGCATGGTTCCCAGCCAAAGCGGAAAGATGAACACCAGGTGTTGTGACCATTGGATATCGTTGATGGCGATGCCAAGCTCTTCCGGGTATTGCCGGTTTTCGAACTGCTTTTGCGATTGCAGCATGGGAAAGTTGAATACCGCGAGATCGATGCGGCGTACCAGATGTCCGCCCCGGATCGCGCCCTCGACATAGGCATCGGCGATGGCGCCGCAAAGGTGCCGCTCACTCCTGTCGGGATGCCCATCGATTACAAGGATCCGCATTCCTAGGCCGTCCATCCATCTCTTTTGAAAATATAGGCGGATTAAAGGGAGCTCGCATTGATTCTCCGCAAAACCAGCATGCTTGAAGAACGGATCCCGCCCTGGGTCGCATTGTGTTTCTCGCCGGGATCCGCAAAAATTGCGGCGGACATTTGAGGGCCATCGATCGCTTCCGACCGGATGGAGCACAACTGGCATCAGCCTTCGGGTCCAGCCTGACGTTTCGATTCAACGCATTGAATTCGTTTGGCTTTGGTGAGCGCGCAGGGATTCGAACCCTGGACCTACTGATTAAAAGTCAGTTGCTCTACCGGCTGAGCTACGCGCTCCCAGGCGGGGGGTGCGCGCGCCCCGCGGAAGTGCGCGGACATATAGCAGGCGGCTCTTTTCGGTCAACCCGTAAAATCGCTTCGCCCGCGGCTTTTGCTGCATTTCGCCGCGGTCGCCAAAAGGTGATTGGCTCACAAGCACTTGGCCGGTTATGGAAGCAGCGTCTGTCCGGCCGTGGATCGGGATGTCCGACCTTATATCGGAGGCGTCCGGCGGGTGGGATAATCGCGGAGTGCCTGACGGCGTGCGGGCCGTGTCGTTTGCGGGGTGACTGCTTGTCTATTGCTGAAATATCGCTCCTGAGCGCGCTTCTGGCCGGAACGCTGTCCTTCCTCTCGCCCTGCGTGCTGCCGCTGGTTCCACCCTATCTCTGCTACATGGCCGGCATTTCGGTCGAGCAGTTCCGCGGCGGCACCGTCGCCTCCGACGACGGCCGGGCGCGCAAGGCAATCCTTCTGTCGGCGCTGTTCTTTACGCTCGGCTTTGCGACGGTGTTCGTCGCGCTTGGCGCCGGCGCCTCGACGATCGGCATGGTCCTGCGGCGGCACCTGGACGTGCTCGCCCAGGTCGGTGGCCTCATCATTGTCCTGATGGGGCTTCACTTCCTCGGAATTCTGCGGATCGGTTTCTTTGCCCGGGAGGCCCGCTTCCAGGGCGGCGGCAAGCCGGCCACGCTTTCGGGGGCCTATGTCATGGGCCTTGCGTTCGCCTTCGGCTGGACGCCGTGCATCGGGCCGGTCCTCGGGGCAATTCTTGGGGTGGCGGCCGCGCGCGACACCGTGGGCGAGGGGGCCATCCTGCTCGCCGTCTATTCTCTGGGCCTTGCCGTCCCGTTCTGGATCGCCGCCGGATTTTCCGGCTCGTTCATGCGCTTCCTGATGCGCTTTCGAAAGCACTTGGGCACGGTGGAGCGTGTCATGGGCGTGCTGCTCGTGTTGACCGGACTTGCGTTCATGTTCGGCTACATCAGCTCGGTCGCCATCTGGTTCCAGCAGACCTTCCCCATTCTTTCGCAAATCGGCTGACCACCGATCCCGCGATTTCCGATCGCGCCGGTTTCGCGCCGGGCGAAGTTGCGATAGAGCCGGCGCTGAACGAAGAATAGCGTCGGGGATTCGCGGGTCGCATGGCGGAAATAACGGGACTGGTGCTGCCGTTCTTCGGCATGATCCTGCTGGGCTACCTGGCCGCGAAAATCACCCGACAACCTGCCGAGGCGCTCGGCTGGCTCAACACGTTCATCATCTACATCGCGCTGCCGGCTTTGTTCTACAGGCTCGTCTCGAAGACACCGATCGAGCAGTTGACGCGCGTTGATTTCATCCTTGCCAATGTCAGCGCCACCTACCTGGTGTTTGGGCTAATCTTCGTCATCGGCTTTTATCTCCGGCGCGCCACCGTTGCCGAGGCCACGGTCCAGGGGCTTGCCGCAGCCTATGGCAACATCGGCTACATGGGGCCGGGGCTGGCGCTACTGGCATTCGGCGAGCCGGCGGCGGTGCCGGTGGCGCTGGTCTTCTGCTTCGAGAACATGCTGCATTTCACGGTGGCGCCGGCGCTCATGTCGTTCTCCGGCGGCGACAGGCGCTCGGCCGTCGCGGTCGCCTCTGACGTCGTCCGGCGAATCGTGACCCATCCGTTCATCCTCGCAACAGCGGCGGGTTTTGTCGCGGCCTTCCTCTCCTTCGAGGCGCCCGCACCGCTGCAGCGGTTGATCGATTACCTGGCGCAGGCGGCCGCACCCTGCGCGCTGTTTGCCATGGGCGTGACGCTGGCGCTGCGGCCGTTGAAGCGCGTACCGGCGGAGATCGCCTACATCGTGCCGGCAAAGCTCCTGCTCCTGCCGCTGGCGATGTATCTGGTGCTCGGCGCTTCCGGCAACTTCGATCCGGTCTGGGTTTATACTGCCGTCCTGCTTGCCGCGCTTCCGACCGCGACCAACGTCTTCGTCATCGGCCAGCAATACGGCGTCTGGCAGGAGCGCGCCTCGGCGACGATCCTGATCACGACCGTTCTGTCGGTCGCAACCGTCACGCTTCTGCTTTACCTGATCAAGTCAGGCCTGCTTCCGGCTGACCCGTTCCCTTAAGGAATCGCGGAAGGCCTTGAGCGAGCCGCCGGGTTCGACGCCCTCGCGCATCACCACGCTGCGCAGCGGCCCGAGCGCGGACAGCATGTGCAGGCCGGCCGTGCGCAGGATCTGCACGGGCAGGAAAGCCGAAAGCAGCGAGCGATTGAGCAGGTCGACGCTGGCGGTCCGGCTCTGGATATCGGCGCGCCGACGACGGTCGAACGCATCGCCGATCGTTGTGATCGGCTGGCCGGGATCGTTGAGGAGGTCGCGTAGCGCCATCACGTCGCGCAGGCTGAGGTTCAGTCCCTGGGCGCCGATCGGCGGAAAGGCGTGGGCGGCCTCGCCGAGCAGGACCACCTGGCCCTTGCCGAAGCGGTCTGCCTGCATGCCGGAGAGCGGGAAGGTTTGCGGCGAGCCTTCGACGGAGACGGCGCCGAGGATCGATTGCATGCGCTCTTCGACGGCGCGGCTGAGTTGATCAAGCGGGAGCGCGCGCTTTGCCTCCGCGTCCGCCGGCGACAGCACCCAGACGAGGCTGGAGCGGCGGCCGGGCAATGGCACCTGCGTGAAAGGGCCGCTTTCGGTGTGGAACTCGGTCGAGATGTTTGCGTGTGGCAATTCATGCGTGAAGTTGAGCACAAGCGCCGTCTGCGGATAGGTCCAGGTGTGTGCGGCTATGCCGCTCTGGCGCCGGACCTCCGATTGGCGGCCATCCGCACCGACAACAAGGTTCGCCAGGATCGCGGTCCCGTCGGTGAGGTGCAACTCAACCGCGTTGCCGGAAGAACCAAGGCGCTGGAGCGTCGTTGCGAAGCGGGTGATCGTTTCGCGCTCGGCAATGCGGCGTTCGAGATTGTTCAGGAACGGCGCGTTGGGGATGTTGTAGCCGAAGGCTGGCAGACCCACCTCGCTGGAGCGGAAGCTGACCGGCGGGGCGCGGAAGAGCCGCGACGTGCCGTCGAGGATGCGCATCGTCTCGAGGGGCGCTGCGACGTTTTCGATTTCGTCCCACAGCCCGAGTTCCTGGACGAACTCGATCGAATGGGCCATTAGCGCCGTCGTGCGGCCGTCGTGCGGGCGTGCGGCAGGGGCCACCAGCGCCACGCTTCGACCCGAATCGGCGAGGGCCAATGCCGCCAGATTGCCAGCCAGGCCGGCGCCGACGACGGCGATATCAAAGGCTTTCATGCGGTGTACTTCTTTCGACACATGCTTACCCACAGAATTGCCCGCAGGTCATTTCTGGCAAACTAAGCCTGAAATCTGGCAAAATCCATGGGTAGAAACGGCGCAGGTGCGCCGCGCGTCTGCGACGCGCCAGCCGGTTGCCCGATTTTCGCTGGAAGCCGCAGCCAATCAGTGCATATTACGGACGAAAAGCGTGCGCTGTCAGCAGGTAAGGCCGCACAATTCAGAAGGCGGGGCGCCCGGCGGGGGCAAACAAGGCAGGCGATGAAGTTTTTCAATTACCGACGCGTTCCCTATGCCGAGATCCGGGCCTTTTCCGTGCACATCCTGACGGCATCGGGCTCCTTCCTGGCCTTTCTCGGTGTCGTCGCTGCCGCCGAGCATCGCTTCGTCGACATGTTCTGGTGGTTGGGGCTGGCGCTGCTGGTCGACGGCATCGATGGGCCGATTGCCCGAAAGGTGCGGGTGAAGGAGGTCCTGCCAAACTGGTCGGGGGATACGCTCGACAACGTCATCGACTACGTGACCTACGTGCTGTTGCCCGCCTTCGCCCTCTACCAGAGCGGCATGATCGGTGAACCCTGGTCGTTCGTTGCCGCGGGCGCGATCGTCGTGTCCAGTGCCATCTACTATGCCGACATGGGCATGAAAACGGACGAGAATTTCTTCTCAGGTTTCCCAGTCGTTTGGAACATGATCGTCTTCACGCTGTTCGTCATCAAGGCGAGCGAGGTGACGGCATCGATCGTCGTCTTCGTGTCCGTCTTTCTGACATTCATGCCGATCAACTTCCTGCACCCGGTCCGGGTGCAGCGCCTGCGGCCGCTCAACCTCATCGTCTTCTTCGCTTGGGCGGCCTTTGGCGGCTACGCGCTTCTGCTGCATTTCGAGACGCCGCAATGGGTGGTCCTCGGTGTTGTTGGAACCGGGATCTATCTTTACATTATCGGCGCGGTGCTGCAGTTGTTCCCACGTCTCGGAAAACACTGATCCCTGGGGAGAAGTCAGATGACACAGGCAATCGTCATCCGGTCGCTCGGCGGTCCCGAGGTGCTGAAGGTCGAGGAGATCGAGTTGTCGCCGCCCGGGCCGGGTGAGGTCCGTATCCGCCAAGCCGCGATCGGGCTGAACTTTATCGACGTCTATTTCCGGACCGGCCTCTACAAGACCGATCTGCCGTTCATTCCCGGCAAGGAGGGGGCGGGGACCGTGACCGCCCTTGGCGAGGGGGTAACGGAGTTCGCCCTCGGAGATCGCGTCGCCTACGCCTCGGCCGATGGCGCCTATGCGGCCGAACGCAACGTTGCGATCAGCCACCTGGTCAAGGTACCGGATGAGATCTCGCTGGAGACCGCGGCGGCGATGATGCTGAAGGGCATGACGGCGCAGTACCTGCTGCTTCAGACCTTTCCGATCAAGCCGGGCCATGTGGTCCTGTTCCATGCGGCGGCCGGCGGCGTCGGCCTGATCGCCGGCCAGTGGGCGAAGGCGCTCGGAGCGACCGTCATCGGTACAGCCGGATCGAAGGCGAAGATCGACCTGGCGCTGGCGCACGGCTACGACCATGTCATCGACTACACCAAGGAAGATTTTGCCGAGCGCGTGCTGGAACTGACCGGCGGCAAGAAATGCGACGTGGTCTATGATTCCGTCGGAAAGGACACGTTCCCCAAGTCGCTGGACTGCTTGAAGCCGCGCGGAATGTGGGTGAGTTTCGGCAACTCCTCCGGCCCGGTGGACGCCTTCAGCATCGGGTTGCTGGCGCAGAAGGGCTCACTGTTTGCCACCCGCCCCACGCTCTTCCACTATGTCGCGACACGCGCCGAGCTAGACGCATGTGCAAATTCCCTCTTTGATGTTGTGCGCAGTAACAAAGTGCGTATCAATATAAATCAGACTTATCCGTTGGCGGAAGCGGGGCGCGCCCACGCGGATCTGGAAACAAGAAAAACAAGTGGAACGACGCTGCTTGTTCCCTGACGCGGTAGCGGACGGGACGAGTTGCGAGGAAAGAGGGGCATAGTGTCAGTCGCTGGAGCGTCCGCGGGCAGGCCATTGCTGGCCGTGCGCAACCTGACCAAGTTTTTCGGCACGTTTGCCGCCTGCAACGGGATCGATCTGGACATCCAGCCGGGCGAGATCCATGCGCTTCTCGGTGAGAACGGTGCCGGCAAGTCGACGCTGGTGAAGATGTTGTTCGGCGTGCTCGAGCCGACGGACGGGCAGATCCTCTGGAAGGGTCAGGCGGTTTCGATCGGGAGTCCGAGTGCTGCGCGCAGCCTTGGCATCGGCATGGTGTTTCAGCATTTTTCGCTGTTCGAGGCGCTGACGGTCGCCGAGAACATCGCGCTGTCGCTGCCCCCCAAGATCTCGCTCGCCAAGGTCGCGGAGGAGGCGGCGCGCCTGTCTCGCGTCTATGGCCTGCCGCTCGACCCGAACGCGCACGTCGCCGACCTGTCCGTCGGCGAGCGCCAGCGCATCGAGATCGTCCGCGCGCTGCTGCAGAACCCGCAACTGATCATCCTCGACGAACCGACCTCGGTGCTGACGCCGCAGGAGGCCGACCGGCTGTTCGAGACGCTCGCCAAGCTGAAGGCTGAGGGACGTTCGGTTCTCTACATCAGCCACCGGCTGGAGGAGGTGCAGCGCATCTGCGACCGCGCCACCGTGCTGCGCCATGGCAAGGTGACCGGCGATTGCGATCCGCGGAAGGAGACGCCGGCCTCGCTCGCCCGCATGATGGTCGGAAGCGACGTGGCAACGGTCACGGCGGAAGGCACGCACACCAAGGGCGACGTGCTGCTCGAGGTTGCCCATCTCAGCGTCGCGGCCCGCACGCCCTTCGCTGTCGCACTGAAAGACATCTCGCTCAAGGTGCATGGCGGCGAGGTGCTCGCGATTGCCGGCGTTGCCGGCAACGGCCAGGGCGAACTGTTCGATGCGCTGTCGGGCGAGTTTCCCGTTCGCGATGCCAACGCCGTGCGGATCCGCCAGCAGCCGGTCGGCAGGCATGGCATCACCGCCCGGCGCCTGATGGGCGCGAGCTTCGTCCCGGAAGAGCGTCACGGACATGCCGCCGTCACCGGCCTGTCACTGTCCGACAACCTCGTGCTCGCCCGCAACCAGTCCGACCGCGAAGCGTTCCTGGGGGGCGGTGTGCTTGGCATCATCAAGTCCATGGCGGTCCGGATGACATCCCGGCGGATTTCGGAGGCGATGGACGTGCGCAAGAGCGGCGACGACCCGCTCGCCGGCTCTCTTTCCGGCGGCAATCTGCAAAAATACATCGTCGGCCGCGAGCTCGACCGACAGCCCGCCGTCCTGGTCGTCAACCAGCCGACCTGGGGCGTCGATGCCGGTGCCGCAAGCCGCATCCGCCAGGCGCTCGTCGACCTCGCCAAGGCCGGGTCGGCCGTGCTCGTCATCAGCCAGGATCTCGACGAGATCTTCGAGGTGGCGACGGAGATTGCCGTCATCAGCGAGGGGCGGCTGTCGGCTTCCTATCCGGCCCGCGACATGACGCGCGAAAAGATCGGTCTTCTCATGGGCGGGATGCACGACAAGACAGAAGGCGGGGAGGCCGTCCATGCGCATTGAGCTCGAGAGGCGGCCCACGCCGTCGGTCCTCTACGCCGTTCTTTCCCCGTTTGTCGCGCTGGTGCTGACGGTGATCGCCGGCGGGATCATGTTTGCCCTGCTTGGCAAGGATCCGGTGAGCGCGCTCTACAGCTTCTTCGTCGAACCGCTGCTCGACGTCTGGTCGCTGCATGAGATCGCCATCAAGGCCGCTCCGCTGATCCTGATCGGCGTCGGTCTTTCGGTCTGCTATCGCTCCAACAACTGGAACATCGGCGCTGAAGGGCAGTTCATCATGGGCGCGATCGCCGGTGCGATCGTCCCCGTGGTCTTCCACGAATGGCATTCACCGCTGGTGCTGCCGCTGATGCTGATCTTCGGCATGGTCGGCGGCGCGCTCTATGCCGCGATCCCGGCCTTCCTCAAGGCGAACCTGAATACCAACGAGATCCTGTCGAGCCTGATGCTGGTCTATATCGCCCAGCTCTTCCTCGACTGGATCGTGCGCGGTCCATGGCGCAGCCCGGAAGCCTACAACTTCCCGATCACGCGCGACTTCGCGCCGGAAGCGGTTCTGCCGGAGATCCTGGCCTCCGGCCGCACCAACCTCGGCTTCGTCTTCGCCATCGTTGCGGCCCTGCTTGTGTGGTTCATGATGCGCTACACGCTGAAGGGCTTCGAAATCACGGTGCTCGGCCAGTCGGAGCGGGCCGGGCGCTTCGCCGGCTTCTCGTCGCGCCGGATGATCTGGTTCTCGATGCTGCTGTCGGGGGCGCTTGCGGGGCTCGCCGGCATTTCCGAGGTCAGCGGCAATATCAACAAGCTGCAGCCGATCATTTCGCCCGGCTATGGCTTCACCGCGATCATCGTCGCCTTCCTCGGCCGCCTCAACCCTCTCGGCGTCATCGTCGCCGGACTGGTTTTGGCGCTGACCTATGTGGGCGGCGAGGCGGTGCAGCTGACCCTCAGCGTCTCCGACAAGGTGACGCGCGTGTTCCAGGGGCTGTTGCTGTTCTTCGTGCTCTCGTGCGACACGCTCATTCGATACAAGATCCGGCTCGTCTTCTCCGGCAGGACGGCGGCGGCGGCACAAGGCGGGGCCGAATAATGGGAATTGTCGAAGCGATTCTGCTGACCGTCATCACCGCGGCGACGCCGCTGGTGCTGGCAGCGCTCGGCGAACTGGTGACTGAGCGTGCCGGCGTCCTCAATCTCGGCGTCGAAGGCATGATGATCATGGGCGCCGTGCTCGCCTTCGCAGCGACTAACGCCACGGGCTCTCCCTATATCGGGATTCTTGCCGGGATTGCCGGCGGGGCAGTGTTCTCGCTTCTCTTCGGTTTTCTGACGCTGACGCTGGGGGCCAACCAGGTGGCGACCGGCCTCGCGCTGACCATTCTCGGTCTTGGCGTATCCGGCCAGATCGGTGAGGCCTATGTCGGCATGTCCGGCACGAAGCTGCCGCAGATCACAGTTCCGCTGCTGTCCGACATCCCGTTCTTCGGGCCATTGCTGTTCAAGCAGGACCTGATCTTCTACATCTCGATTGCGCTCGTCGTCGGCGTGAACTGGTACCTGTTCAAGAGCCGTTCGGGGCTGAAGATCCGGGCGATCGGCGACAACCACGCCTCGGCGCACGCGCTTGGTATCGGCGTCATTCGGACCCGCTATCTCGCTGTTCTGTTCGGCGGTGCCTGCGCCGGTCTCGCCGGTGCGCAGCTGTCGCTCGTCTATACGCCGCAATGGGTGGAGAACATGACGGCGGGCCGCGGCTGGATCGCGCTTGCGCTCGTCGTATTCGCCTCCTGGCGGCCGTGGCGCGTGCTGGCCGGCGGCTATCTGTTCGGGGCTGTCTCCATCAGCCAGTTGCACGCCCAGGCGCTCGGGCTCGGGATCCCCTCGCAGTTCCTGTCGGCACTGCCCTATGCGGCCACGGTCGTCGTGCTCGTTCTGATATCGCACAATCGGCGCATGACGCTGATCAACACGCCCGCATCGCTCGGAAAGCCGTTCGTGCCTGATCGATGAACAAGAAAAAGAAACAACGGGAATACCAAATCTCAAACCTATAGGGGTCGAAATGAAAAAACTTCTGCTCGCACTTGCAACCTCGGCCGCGGTTCTCGGTTTTGCCGCTTCCGCAAGCGCCCAGGACAAGACCAAGATCTGCTTCATCTACGTCGGCTCCAAGACGGATGGCGGCTGGACACAGGCGCACGATATCGGCCGCCAGGCGCTGCAGGCCGAGTTCGGCGACAAGATCGAGACGCCGTTCCTCGAAAACGTTCCGGAAGGCCCGGATGCCGAGCGCGCCATCGAGCGCATGGCCCGTTCCGGCTGCGCGCTGGTCTTCACCACCTCGTTCGGCTTCATGGACGCGACGATCAAGGTCGCCGAGAAGTTCCCGGACGTGAAGTTCGAGCACGCGACCGGCTTCAAGTCGGCGCCGAACGTTGCCACCTACAATTCGCGCTTCTATGAAGGCCGCTATATCCAGGGCCAGATCGCCGCGAAGATGTCGCAGAAGGGCGTCGCCGGCTACATCGCGTCCTTCCCGATCCCGGAAGTGGTCATGGGCATCAACGCCTTCGTTCACGGCGCGCAGTCGGTCAACCCCGACTTCAAGGTCAAGGTCATCTGGGCCAACACCTGGTTCGACCCGGGCAAGGAAGCCGACGCTGCGAAGGCCCTGATCGACCAGGGCGTCGACATCCTGACGCAGCACACCGACACCACCGCGCCGATGCAGGTCGCCGCCGAGCGCGGCATCAAGGCCTTCGGCCAGGCCTCCGACATGATCAAGGCGGGCCCGGAGACCCAGCTGACCGCGATCGTCGACACCTGGGGCGCCTACTACATCAAGCGCACCAAGCAGCTGATGGACGGCACCTGGAAGTCGGAACAGATCTGGGACGGCCTGAAGGACGGCATCCTGACGATGGCGCCCTATACCAACATGCCGGATGATGTGAAGAAGATGGCCGAGGAGACCGAAGCCAAGATCAAGTCCGGCGAACTGCATCCCTACACCGGCCCGATCAAGAAGCAGGACGGCTCGGAGTGGCTGAAGGAAGGCGAGAAGGCCGACGACCAGACGCTGCTCGGCATGAACTTCTACATCGCCGGCGTGGACGACAAGCTGCCGCAGTAAGGTCGGTCGATAGCGGCCAACCCGGCCGCGTCAATTGACAGGAGAGACGACAGTGGCCCCTGAAGCGCGATCGCTTCGGGGGCCATTGGCTTGAGGGGACGTCTGCACTCCGCCAAAATTTGTCCGCGATTTTAGGGTGAAAAAGCAATACGGTATGGTTTTTTCCTGAGGCTGACCGGGAGTGAAGAGCGCAAGAGCGCATGCCAGCCCGGCTTTCGGGAATCGCCTTCTCGTTTTATACCTTGGCTAGTCCCCGCTGCGGTCGGGTTGGAACTGGACGTAATCACGGTGGTGGTTGGGTGTCGAGGAGTTGCCTTACCGATTTGATTGAAGCATTGCAGCACGTGCATCGAGGGATGGGCGGCGGCAGGGAGAGGATAGGATCGATTGCGCAAGGGGCTGCTCGAAACCGTCATCACAGGGGCAAACGCGCGGACCAGTCACGCGCAGGTCGTCAACGAACTGGGACGCTCCATCGTCGCTGGCGAGTTTCCGGTCGGATCGACCCTGCCGGGAGACGCTGAACTCGCCGCTCGCTTCAGGGTATCGCGGACGGTGTTGCGCGAGGCGATGAAGACGCTGGCTGCCAAGGGGCTGATCGTGCCCCGGGCGCGGGTCGGCACCCGTGTCACGCCGCGGGCGCAATGGAACCTGTTCGACAGCGACATCCTGACCTGGCAGCTTGCGAAAGGCGTCGACGAGGCTTTCCTGCTGGATCTCAGCGAGGTCCGGCTGGCTTTCGAGCCGCATGCCGCCGCTCTTGCTGCGCGGTTTGCCACGGATGCCGATATCAGCCACATGATGCGCCTCGCCATGGCGATGGGAGATCCTGAGCATACGGCGGAAACGCTGGCCATGGCCGATCTGAAATTTCACCTGAGCGTGCTCGAGGCGTCCCGCAACCCCTTCTTTCGCACGATCGGAAGCCTGATCGAGGCGGCGCTGGTCGGCGTTTTCCGGCTCAGTTCGCCGGCCCGGGATCGCAGCAAGATCGACGATGTCGCCGTCTCTCACATCCGCATTGTCGAGGAAATCCGCCGCCGCGACGAAACGGGCGCCCGTCGCGCAATGGAGAATGTCATTCGCGTGGGCCGCGAACGCGTCGTCGATGCACTGAACGATCGCAGTCAGCCGCGGGTTCCCTGACATCGGCTTCGGTCGGACGAAAACCAATCTGACGGTTCTGCTGGAACGTTCA
Organism: Mycoplana ramosa; assembly: GCF_041930185.1. Taxonomy (NCBI): domain Bacteria; kingdom Pseudomonadati; phylum Pseudomonadota; class Alphaproteobacteria; order Hyphomicrobiales; family Rhizobiaceae; genus Mycoplana; species Mycoplana ramosa. The sequence continues at coordinate 63,317 of NZ_JBHEEW010000004.1, forward strand.
GAACGCCGGCCGAGTGGATCTGCGCTCGCGCCGCTCAGTCGTCATTGCTGGCATTCAGGTCCTCGGGCCGCAGGCCGTCCTCGGCGTGGTGCTCGACCTGTGCCGCTCCCATCGACTGATAGAGGTTGAACAGCGCCTCGCTGGCGCGCGAGGCATAGCGGAACAACTCGGCATTTCCGGCGATGGCGGGATGGTGCAGGAGGTGCTGGTCCAGAAGGTCGAGCACGATCGAAGCCGTGTGGGTAGCCTCATGGAAGCCGGTGGTGCCCGGTGAATTGCGGGCGAGAAGCTCGGCAGTGGTGCTCTGCTTCACGCGTGCCAGTTCCTTCACCAGCTTCAGGCGTTCGTCTTCGAGTTCGGCATCGCTGCTTTCGATCATGGCTGACAGTCTTGCACAGCCTCGCCAGCCTGTCGAGCGCATGTCTGCGCAAGCGGGCCCTGCGCAGACCAAGCCCCCCCGAACTTCAGATTTGGGTCCGGCTGACGCCGATCACGATCGACAGGAACTTGTCGCGAACCCGGTGCCGACGTTCGGAGAGCCATGCTCTAGAAGCGCGGCGAGGCTTCGTCATGGTGCTGTGGACGTTGCTGCTGGCGCTGCCGCCGCATGCCGTAGGCGAGCGCGAGACCCAGCACGGCGGAACCGAGAACGATGGCCAACAATGCAAGAAAATTTTCCATGACATGCTCCTCCCTTGACAAGGATAGCATGCGTGGCCGGTGGGCGGGAAGCCGCGGGCAAGGCGCGCCTTCGGGACGAGCCGGGTTGGCCACGTCGGGATGGACGATTGCGGGCTCGCGCGCCTTGATGGGTGACCTCGGCCAAGGTTCGGGCGCACGCGAATACGAGATGCCGCGCTGCCAAAGCATGTCGCGCAAAAGTGTGCAGCGGTTTTGTGAAAACGACATGCGTAAAACAAGGACTTAAAGCGCGGGAAGCGAATCCGAAGGATCGCGACCCGCTTTAGTAGCCCCCGCTGCCTCCGCCCATGCCTCCGCCGCCGTCCGCGGATTTGCCTTCATGGCCTTGGGCCGGGGTGGTGCTGAAGGTATTGGCCCGTTCGCTTGCACAACCGGCAAGCGACAGCAGGACCAGTGCAACGGCGGCACTCAGAACGCGGTGGGTCATCTAAGCCTCCAGTGCCGCGGCAAGCGGCGAGGCGATTGTCCTCCCTTGGTGCATCGGAGACAATCCCTCGCGGGATCCGCACCGTGCGTTCTGGATCGCCCCGGCCTTGGGCCAGCGCCCACCAGAATGGCCGGCATGAGCGCATGCAGCTGACAGTCAAAAAGGATGACACCCGCGCGGGCGGGACAATTAGAAAATGGTCGGAGCGGCGGGATTCGAACCCACGACCCCTTGACCCCCAGTCAAGTGCGCTACCGGGCTGCGCTACGCTCCGAACCGTCGCAACCCCTATAGGCTCGATGCCGGGGATGCAAGGGGCAATTTCACCTATGCCAACAAATTGCGAGGATGATCCCGCTACGGGCGCGACGGACGCTGTGAGGATGGCGCTCGGCCACGGCGAGACCAAAGCGTGTCTGCCGGATAGCCGCCACTCCGCGATGAAAAGATACACGAATTCAAGAGTTCTGAAGCGTAGAAGCCGAGATGGTCACAAGTTGCGGCGGTGCCTTACGTGACAAGGCTGCGGTAGATCGCCTCGGTCTCCGTGATCATGCGGTGCAGATCGTAGTCGTTCATGCGCAAGCGCGCGGCCATGGCGTAGCGCTGCAGGCGTGAAGGCTCTGCGAGCCCGACCATCGCGCTTGCCAGCGGGTGAGGGGTGTCATCGTTGGCAACCAGAATGCCGTTGCAGCCGTGCTCAAGCACGGTCGATGCGCCGCCGACATCGGTGAGAATCAGTGGTTTTGCTGCGGCGGCCGCCTCCAGCATGACGTAGGACATCGCTTCGTAGCGGCTCGGCATGACGATCGCATCGACCGCATCGATTGCCTCCGGGCCGGTGTAACGATGTGTCAGATGAATCCGTGCGCCGGCCGGGCTTTGGTCGATCCGACTGCGCACCAGGTCCTCCAGCTCTCCGGTGCCGACCATAAGAAGATGCGCCTCCGGCAGTTTCGCTGCGGCTATCGTGAAGGCGTCAACCAGGCGTTCGGGCGCCTTCTGCGGCGACAGGCGGCCGACAAAGCCGAAGACGAAGGATTCGGCGGGAATGGCGAGCGCCTGCCGGATCGTGCCGCGCAGCCCGCCCGGCGGGGTATCCACGCCATTGACGACGATCGACAGCTTCCTGCGTGGTATGCCGATCGCGCGGGCATGGGCGTATTCGTCGGCAGAGACGCAGATCACGCGGTCGGTGAAAAATCGTCCGAGGCATGTCTCGATCGTGCCGTAGACGATCCTGCCGCCCTTGCCCAAGGTAGGATCCATCGTCCGAAACGCATGCGGGGTATAGACCCGCGGTGGATGACGGCCCGGCAGCCGGATCCGCGCGAGCGCGCCGGCTTTCGAGCTGTGGCCGTGGATGGCGTCGAACGGGCCGTGCTTCCGCATCAGGCGGCGCAGATTGGCAAAGGCGCCGAAGTCGCACAAGCCCGGCGAGCGGGCCATGTCGAGCAGGTGGATGCCGTCGAGGCCAAGCGAGGCGAGTTCGCCGACGAAGCGCTCCTCGGCGCGTCGCGGCGAATAGACCGCGTGAATCGTGTGGCCGCGCTGCTTGAGCCCGCGACATAGGTCGATGAAATGGCGCCCGGAGCCGCCGCCGCTTGGTTCGAGCACCTGCATCAGGCGCAGGGGCCGCGTCGCCCTGTCGCTATGCCGGTCCATGATCGTTTCGCTGGTTCGGCCTGAAGCGCTTGCGGTTGCGGTGCTCGAGGGCGAAACAGCCCCAGAGAATGCCGACGATGAGATAGAAGTGACGCCAGTGATCGGTGTCGATGACGAAGCCGATCGCCGTGTGACCGACAAAGGCGATGTAGGCGATCATCAGATAGGGCTGCCAGGGACGGTTCAGAAGCAGGTTGCGGAAGCCGGCCCAGAGCGTCCAGCTCACCAGCGTCAGGTAGCAGAGAAAACCCAGCCAGCCGTAGCTGGTCAGCGACTTCAGCCAGATGTTGTGCTCGTCCTCGGGGAAGATCGTGCTGAACACCATGGGGCCGATGCCGAGCGGATGTTCCATCGACATCAGGAAGCCGAGGCGGTGCCGGGCGAAGCGGCCGAGATGGCCGCCGTCGTACTCCTGTACCAGCTGGGTGCGGCTGGAAAACAGCTCGGCGATCTGCGGAACCTGCAAGGCAATGACGAGGCCGATCACCATGAGCCCGACAGCCGAAACGCTGAGCACAAGTATTTTCAGCCGGAAGGCCCCGGTGCGCTCCTTGAGCAGCATCACGAAGACCAGCGCGACCGCCGAAAACAGAAACAACGCCCAGGCCGCGCGCGAGAACGAGAGGAACAATGCGAGCGCGATGATGAGAAGCCCGACAATGTTCAGCGGTGCCCGTGTCAGCCGATTGGCGAGCAGGCCATGCATCAGATAGAGGGCGGGGGCGACGAGAAAGGGACCGAAGACGTTCGGATCCTGAAACGCGCCCTTTGCACGATCATAGAGCGTGAAGGCTTCGCTGCCGGGAAAGGCGTTGAAATAGCCGAGGATGCCGAGCGTGGCCGTGATCAGCGCGCTTGCGACCCATGCGCGAAACATCAGCTGCAGCCGCTGCGGCTTCGCCTCGATGATCGCGGCGAAGAAGACGGACGACAGTGCGAGGAACAGCGAGACGGCGACATACATCGGGCCGTCGGCCATGTCGGTCATGACCGTCAGCGACAGCATGCCGCCGATGTTGAAGGTCAAGAGCAGCGCCAGAAGCGGTGCGACGCTGCGCGAGATCCGCAGCCCGAGGATCGCCCAGACGCCGATCAGCCCCGCCATGAAGAGCTCGTAGGGCGCCGGTTCGGATATGACGAAACCGGACAGGAACACGCCGATGGTCACGAGCGCAGAGGCGATCATGCCGATGGCGGCAAGCCGCGGCCGCAGCGGCGGGGACAAGGGCAGGACCGCGGCGCTCAATACGCGTTTTCCGTATTGAGCAGCCGGATCGGCGTCAGGAGCAGGATCTTCAGGTCGAACAGCAGCGACCAGTTCTCGATGTAGTAGAGGTCGAACTCGGTGCGGTAGCGGATCTTGTCGTCATGGTCGATCTCGCCGCGCCATCCGTTGATCTGGGCCCAGCCGGTGACGCCCGGTTTCACCCGGTGTCGGGCAAAGTAGCCTTCGACGATGTCGACGTACTTGCGGTCGTGCGACTGCGCCTGGATGGCGTGCGGGCGCGGACCGACAAGCGACAGTTCGCCCTTGAGCACGTTGAAGAGCTGCGGCAGTTCGTCAATCGAGGACTTGCGCAGGAAGCGTCCGACCGGGGTCACCCGTGGGTCTCCCTTGGTGACGGCGGCCCTTGCGGTCGGATCGGACATGTTGGCGTACATCGAGCGGAATTTGTAGACCTCGATGATCTCGTTGTTGAAGCCGTGTCGCTTCTGCTTGAAGATGATCGGTCCGGGCGAGGTCAGCTTGACGGCGAGGGCTGCGCCGATGAAGACCGGCCACAGCAGCAGAAGCGCCAGCAGGCTGAAGCCGATGTCGAAGATGCGCTTTGCCACCGAATCCCAGTCGGCGATCGGCCTGTCGAAGATGTCAAGGAGCGGGACGTTGCCAACTTGCGAATAGCTGCGGGGACGGAAGCGAAGGCCATTGGAATGCGCCGCCAGGCGGATGTCGACAGGCAGCACCCAGAGCTTGCGCAACAGCGACAGGATGCGCGTCTCTGCCGAGAGCGGCAGCGAGATGATGAGCATGTCGATCCGGGCCAGCCGCGCAAATTCGACCAGCTCCGCTATCGTTCCGAGCTTCGGATAGCCGGCCACGATCGAGGGGGATCGGCGCTCGTCTCGGTCGTCGAAGATACCGCAGATGCGGATGTCGTTGTCCGGCTGGCGCTCCAGCGCGCGGATCAGCTCCTTGGCCGGTTCACCGCCGCCGGCAATCACGGCACGGCGCTCCATCGTGCCGTTCCGGGCCCAGCGGCGGATCGAGTAGGCGATCAGCTGCCGCTCCGCCACGAGATAGATAGCGCCGAACACGAACCAGAGCATGAACCAGACACGGGAGGTGTTTTCGGCGACCTTGAAAAAGAAAAGCGCGAGCGCCATCGTCGCGAACGCAATTGCCCAGGCGCCGAGCAACCGGGGCGTCATCCTCCAGGCCGCTCTTAGCGACGGGATCTGGTAGGTATCGGCCAGATGTAGCAGCAGGACGCCCAACGCCGAGCCGGCCGCGACCACGCCGATGTAGAACAGCATCATGTCCAGCGACGGGGCGACGTAGAAGCTCGTGATGCCATAGCCGATGGCAAACAGCGCCGTGAACTCCAACAGCCGCAGCAGCCCCGTGATCATGTTCGGCGAGTAATTTTCCGCGCGAAACTGCAGGGCGATTTGCTGGGCGAGCGGGTTCAGTTCGACCGTCTTGCCGCCATCCTGCTCCTCGGCCGCGACACCCGGTTCGATGGTGCGCACTTCGGAAACCTTGCGCCGGATCCGTTCCGGGTCGAAGGTGTCTGGCTTGTCAATACGGGTCATGGCATGCATCCGGCTCGATCATGCGCACCGGATAGCAGAAAGCCCCTAAGAAACCGCTTACGCGAGGTTGGGCGAGACCGTACAACCTGCCTTGCAGCCAGGGCGTGGCAGAAGTTCGCGGTAGAGCCTCATCATCGACGAAGCCATGACCGAGGCGGAAAACTTCCCCTTGAAGCAAATCGGCTCCGGCATCACCTGGGCCCGCCACTTCGGGTCGGTCACTGAGCGGGCCATCGTCGCTGCGAGCGCGTCGGCATCGGCGGGTTCGGCCAATGCGATGTTGCCGTGGCCGAGCGCTTCCGGGATACCCCCGACGCGGCTCGCGATCACCGGCACATTGGCGGCGAGCGCCTCGAGCACGATATAGGGCATGGATTCCGCCCGCGACGGGACGACGACCGCGCGCGTCATCGCAAACGCCGCGCGTGCCTTCATGGCCGGCATCATTGCGATCCGCCGCCCAAGACCGAGACGCAGCATCGTCTGTTCGTATTTCTCTTTGTCCGGCCCGTCGCCGATCATCAATGCCGAAAGCGGCCGACCAACCCGCCGCTCCGTCCTGGCGAAGGCATCGATGAAGACGTCCGGCCCCTTCAGGTCGCGGAGCATGCCGATATAGAGGAAATCGGCCGCGCCCTCCTGCGGATAAATGGTGTCGAAATCGCGGTCGCTGATGCCGTTATAGATGCGCTCGCTTCGGCAGCGGGGCTTGCCGACCTTGGCAACGTAGGTTTGGCGCTCGAAATCACAGACGAACACGAGGGCGTCGGTGAAGGATTCGAGCAGCCGCTCGGTAAGCAGCACGGCATTTCCCGTCATCGTGGCGCGGGAGTAATGCAGGCTGCCGCCATGCGGCGAATAGAGGCGGGCTACGCGATACCTGTTCACCCGCAACGCCGAGCCGATGAGCCGGGCAATGGCGCCGCCCTTGGCGCCGTGCCCGTGGAGCACATCCGGCTGCAAACTTCTTATTTCACGATAGCTGCCCCACAGCGCCCGCAGGTCGCCAGGACTGACCGAGCGGCGGATCGGCAACCGGAAGATCCCCAGCGACAGAAACGGCCGGATCTGGTCGAATAACGCCTCCTCATAGGCGCCGCCGGTGCTGCTGTCGCAGACTATACCGACTTCGTGGCCCTGCCGGGCATGGTATTCCGCGAGGTCGCGCACGTGCCGGAAAATCCCGCCGACCGGGGAGCGGAAGCAGTGGATGATGCGCAGTGGAGGCTCGCTCGCCATGGACGTCAGAACAGCCGTTCGCGGACATAGATCGTGTCGCCGGCCATGATCGGATCGGAGATCGAGACGCGGCCGGTGATGATCTTGCCGTTGATCTTGCGCGTAACGTCGACATTGGCCTGGTTCGCTCGCGGCGAGAAGCCGCCGGCGACGGCGATTGCGTTCTGCACCGTCATGCCTGCGACGTAGCTGTATTGGCCTGCTTGGCCGACTTCACCCATGATGTAGATGGCGCGATAGTTGGCCACTTCGATGGAAACGTCCGGATCGCGCAGATATCCCTGCCGCAGCTTGCCGGCGATGATGCTCTCCATCTCCTGGATGGTGTTGCCGCGCGCAGGCACGGACCCGATCAGCGGAAACGCGATGTAGCCGGCCTGGTCCACCAGGTAGGTGTTGGTGAGGTTCGCCTGATCGAACACGGTGACGCGCAACCGGTCGCCGCTGTCGAGCCGATAGGGCTGGATCGTCGCCTCCTGGAAGGCTTTCGGGGCGGGGCGATAGCCGCTGCAGCCGGCGACGATGGCCGGTGCGAGCGCTGCCGCTGCTATGATCGCGACTCTGATTGTCCTTGCGAAAGCCATTTCGCCCTTGCCTGCCGGAAGTGCCTCGTTTCGCTCATCGTTATCGATCCGTTAGGGTTAATGGCCGGTAAATTCCGCCGCGGGCGGATGGCGATTTCTCTGATAGCGGATCTGGCCGGTTGTGATTGGTGCCTGACATTAACGCTTGGGTTACCATGATTGTTTACCGTGCGCGTGAAGTTGCGTGTTCATGGAGTAGTGGATGTCTGGCGGTTACGGAGCGCAGGACGATGTCGATATCGACCTCGGCGGCCTGGTGCGGGCGATCTGGCGCCGCCGTCGGCAGGTGTTGCTGGCCACTGTCGCCGCCGCCGGCCTCGCGTTCGGTGTCGCCAGCCTGATCGCGCCGACCTATCGCAGCGAAACCCGCCTGCTGATCGAGGGGCGCGAGCCCGAGTTCACGACAAGCGCGGACCGCAGTGCCGGGCGTGAGCCGGCGGTCGACGAACTGGGCGTGGCCAGCCAGGTGCAGTTGCTGAAGTCCGCAGACCTCATCAAACAGGTCGCCCGCGACATGAAGCTCTATGAGCTGCCGGAATTCGATCCGACCGCCAACCCCTCCGCCCTGTCCGACATCCTGGTGGCATTCGGCTTGAAGAAGAATCCGCTCGACTTGCCGCCGGAAGAGCGCGTGCTGAAGGAATTCCAGGAAAAGCTGGTCGTTTACCAGGCGGAAAAATCGCGGGTCGTCGCGATCGAGTTTACCTCCCGGGATCCGATGCTCGCCGCCGCAATCCCCAACGAGATGGCTAAAGTCTACCTCTCGCTGCAGAGCGGTGCGAAGCTCGACAGCAACACGGAGGCGACGCGCTGGCTGGAGCCGGAGATCGCCAACCTGCGGGAGAAGGTGCGCGAGGCGGAGGAGAAGGTGGCGAAGTACCGCTCCAGTTCCGACCTGCTGCCCACCGGCGAGAATACCACCTTCGCCGTGAAGCAGCTGAACGACATTTCCACCGAGCTGGCGCGGGTGCGCACGGAAAAGGCGACGGCCGAGGCGAGGGCCGAAAGCGTGCGCGCGGTGCTGAAGACCGGCGGCGAGCCGGACACGCTGAGCGATGTTGTCGGTTCCCAGATGATCCAGCGGCTGAAGGAGACCGAGGCGCAACTGCAAGGCCAGATCTCCGACCTTTCGACGTCGCTGCTCGATCAGCACCCGCGTCTGAAGGGACTGCGCTCGCAACTCGCCGGGATTCGCGGCCAGATCAAGACCGAGACGACCAAGATCCTGGCGAGCCTTGAGAACGAGGCCAAGGTCGCCCGCCTGCGCGAGCAGCAGCTGGTGCAGCAACTCAACACGCTGAAGGCCGATTCGGCGCGCGCGGGCGAGGACGAGGTGGGGTTGAAGGCGCTGGAACGCGAAGCGACGGCGCAGCGGCAGCTGCTGGAGACCTATCTGGCGCGCTACCGCGAAGCGGCCTCGCGCACCGGCGCCAACGCGACGCCCGCGGATGCCCGGATCATCTCGGCGGCCGTGCCGCCGACCGAGCGGCAGTTCCCGAAGGTGCTGCCGGTCACGATCGTCGGCGGCATGGCGGGGTTCCTCCTGTCTGTCGTTGCCATCATGCTCGGAGAACTGTTCAGCGGGCGTGCGCTCAAGCCCGTTTCGCCGACCCATCAGGAACCCGAGACCAACTTCTGGGACGAACCGTTGCAAGAGGCGCGCGAAGCCCCGCGTGCCGACGTGGCGGCGGCACGGCGCGCATTGTCGGAAACGGATCTTGCTGCGCAAGCCGACGCTTCGGTCGGGCCGTCTCTGCTGGCCGCATTCGACGCAGACGTGCCCGAGGAATTGCATGGCCAGGACACGCAGCCTTCTGGCGGTGATGAAGGCGACGAGGATTTCACGGTCGCAGCGGTGGCGCGCCATCTGATCGAGACCGCTGTGCCAATAGCAATCGTCGTCTCGCCGTCCGGCGATCCCGGCTCGTCTGCCACCGTGGCGCTGGCGCGGACCATCTCGGATAGCGGGCGAAAGACCGTGCTGGTCGACCTGACCGGTTCGGCATGCCCGACCCGGCTGATGGCGGCGACGACGTGGCTACCGGGGATCACCGATCTGCTCGTCGGTGATGCGGCGTTCTCGGACATCATTCACGGCGACGAAGGGTCGAAGGCACACATCGTTGCGCGCGGCAACGCAAACATCAAACGGGCGATGCGCGGCATCGACCGGCTGTCGATGATCATCGACGCGCTGGCGGATGCCTACGACACGGTGCTCGTCGAATGTGGGGCGGCGGAGGTGGAGGGCGTCCGCCGGCTGACCCGGTCCGGCAAGGCGGAGATCATACTTTCGATCCCCGGTGCCGACGAGGACCGGCTTGTCGAGCTTATCGAAACCTTTGGCGATGCCGGATACAGCGAGATCGTGCTGATGACCGGCAGTGTGCACCCGCCCTATCCGGGGCGTCAGGCGGCCTGAGCGGTCGACTTACCCGCCTGGCCTCAGTTCAAGTCCCGGTCGCCGGGGCTCTCGCTGAGATCTGGGGTGCCCGCGCGAAGGCGTTGTACGAAGCCGTACAGTCGGGGACTCTGCTTGATGGCACGCTTGGCGCTCGCCTTGGCGCGGTGCAGCACCGCCACCGCTCTGCCTGCGGCCGTTGTCGGCCAGAGCAGGTCGTGCTGAAACGTCTCGGTGTTGCACCAGGAACGCTTGTACGCCTGATCGCCGATGCCGAAATCGAACAAGGCGACGCCCTCGCCACAGAGCTTTCTGATCATCAGGTGGAACAGGAATTCACCGGGACTGGTTTCGGGCGCCAACGTCTCATCGATCGAGCCGAACTGGCAGATGACGTGGTCGCCTTTGCGCGAAAGACCAGCGATGGCAATGATCTTGCCCTGGTCGTCACCGCTTCTGATCCGCAGCGCGTGCAGTTGCAGGGCATAGGCGTCTTTCGTTGCCGGAATGCGGGCCAGGGCGCGGAAGAAGGCCTGCGTTTCCTCGTCCCGAAACACGTTGGGCAATCCCAGGGCCTCGAAGCGCGCCGCCTTCTGCTGGAAGAACCGGTCAAGCGTGGCGCCGGCGTCGCCCGGTGTTTCGGCAATGAAGTGCTGATACCCGCCGAGTGCCTCCAGCCGGCGCTCGGATTGGCGGAACTTCTTGCGCCGTCGCTTGGCGTTCACCTGTGCAAGCGTCTGATCGAAGTCCGCAAGAAGCGGCAACTGGTAGGCCGCATTCTGATTCAACACGGCGGGAAGGCGCGAGAACGGATGCTCATGCCCGCGCCAGCGAAGCGGCATGTTCTCCAGCATGAACAGGTCGAAATGGCGGGAGAACTGCCAGCGTGCCTGGTCGAGCGCCCGGCGCAGCATCGCCGGAGTTACCAGCGACCGGAAGCTTTCCGTGTAGAGGCCGGTATTGATGTTGCTGAAACGCGAGCCGAGGAAGCGCGCCGTGCGCACCGGGCCCCGGCGCACGATTTCCAGCGGCATGATGAGCTCCGTCCGGCCCGCATGAACGCCTTCGACGATCAGCAGGCGGCTGTCGTGCGTCTGAGCCCAGGCGCGGCACCAGTCATAGCTCTGGTGCAGCGAAAGGTCGCCGCCCGTCTCCAGCCGCCGCCACGTCGCCTCGAGCGGCTCCATCCGGTTGTGCAACTGGATCGTAAACGGAATGACGGACGCACGCCGGCCGGCACCGGGGGCATAGCGCGCTAGCCTGCCGAGAACCTCCCCGTCCGCAGGCATGACCTGGAAATCAAGCTGCATTGCACGCATGTCCAGCCCCATTGCATCCCCTCACGGCTACGCTGCCGCTGCCGACCTTACGCGGGCATGATCGGTAAGTGGTTTACGTCCGCGAGCGTGGCGTGATCTGTCCGGCAAAAATCGCCGCCAGGGTTAGCGGGAGGCTAACGGTTTCACTTCGCCCGGGATCTACAGGGCCGGAGCGCTCAGCCGCTCGTCAGTCTCGCGGCTTGGACGGCTTCTCCATCCACTTGATGATCAGCATGGCTGGAAGGATCCAGAGCAGCCCGGTGAAGAAGAAGTAGAGCATGTGGACCCACCAGGGCGAGGTCGCAAGCGTCAGCGATGCCACGGTCGTCGCCACCAGTGCGTAGACGATGACGAGTATGATAATCAGGATCGTGCCGATCAGTTTGCGCAGGCGAGGGGGCATCGAAAGTTCTCATTTGTTGCGCGGGCAGCCCGGCCAAGTCGCCGCGACCGGATGCCGCAAAGGTTTCAGGCTTGTTTTGCATGGCCCGGTGATGCAAATCAACGACGATAAGACAGGAGCCGCCATGACCATCACCGCCGCCGCGACAGAACAGCAGTTGTTGAGTGACATCGATCGCAACGACCGTAATCGCCGGCTGGTGCGTCGCTGGCTTGCCGTCGTGTTGCTGACGCTGTTTGCACTCGTGCTCGTGGGCGGGGCCACGCGCCTGTCCGGTTCGGGCCTTTCGATCACGGAATGGAAACCGATCCATGGCGTCATCCCGCCGATGACCGCGGCCGAATGGCAGGAGGAGTTCGAGCTCTACAAGCGCATTCCGCAGTACTCCGAGCTCAACAGCGACATGACCGTGGAGAGCTTCAAGACGATCTTCTGGTGGGAATGGTGGCACCGGATCCTCGCCCGCTCCATCGGCCTGGTTTTTGCGCTGCCGCTGGTCTTCTTCTGGGTGACGGGACGGATCGAGCGCCGCTTGCGCTGGCCGCTGGTGGGCTTGCTGGCGCTTGGCGGATTCCAGGGCTTTATCGGCTGGTGGATGGTTTCGTCCGGGCTGACGGAACGGGTCTCGGTGAGCCAATACCGGCTGGCCACGCACCTTACGATCGCCTGCCTGATCTTCGCTGCCTGCACCTGGATCATGCGCGGGCTGTCGCCGCATAGTGACGATCGGGCGCCGACGGCGCGCTCGCGGGGGATGGCGGCGGCGATCGCCTGCATGGCCCTGATCCAGATCTACCTGGGAGCCCTCGTCGCGGGGCTTCATGCGGGACTGACCTACAACACCTGGCCGCTGATGGACGGGGCGATCGTGCCGGGCGACCTGTTCGTCCAGCAGCCGTGGTGGATCAACCTGTTCGAAAACCCCAAGACGGTTCAGTTCGTCCATCGTTGCGGCGCCTATGTGCTCTGGGCGCTGGCGCTCGTGCACATGATCGCCTCGCTGCGGGCCGCCCCCGAAACCACGCACGCCCGCCGGACCGTCCTGCTTTTCGGCCTCATCAGCCTGCAGGCGCTGATCGGCATTCTGACGCTGATCTGGCAGGTGCCGTTTGCCTGGGCGCTCGCGCACCAGGGCTGTGCCCTCATCGTCCTCGGTTTTGCCGTCGCCCACTGGCGCGGTTTCGTCGGCGCGTATCCGAAAGAGGCGCGGATCGAGGTCGGGGCGTGACAGGCTGGACGCCGCGGCGCCCGCCGCGCGGACCTGTCGCAATGCAATGAAGGAAGGGCGCCGGTCCAATCGGAACCGGCGCCCTTCTGGCTATCTGTCAAATGCCGACCGATCGCAGCCGGCCGCTCAGTTCCCGAGCATCAGATCCATATTCTGCACCGCCGCGCCCGAGGCCCCCTTGCCGAGATTGTCGAGCAGCGCCACCAGGTTGACATGCGCAGCGCCGGCGGTGCCGAAGACGTAGAGCTTCATTCGGTCGGTATTCGCCAGTTCCACCGCGTTGACCCGCGCGAGGCTCGCGCTTTCCTTCAGGTCAACGACCTCGACGATGTCCTGCCCGGCATAGTGATCGGCAAGCACCGCGTGAATGGTGCCGAGCGAGGCGCCGTCGTTGAGGTCCGCCAGATACAGCGGCACCTGCACGATCATCCCTTGCGGAAACTTGCCGACGGAGGGCGAGAAGAGGGGCGGGCGCGACAGAAGCCCGTGCACCTGCATCTCCGGCACGTGCTTGTGCTTCAGGGGCAGGCCGTAGAGGAAGTGCGGCGCATCGATGTGATCCGCGTGGTTGGCGTCTTCCATCTGCGCGATCAGCTGCTTGCCGCCGCCGGTATAGCCGGAGACCGCGTTGACGGTGATGGGGTAGTCCCCCGGCAGCACGCCGGCCTGGCGCAGCGGGCGGATCAGGCCGATCGCGCCGGTCGGATAGCAGCCGGGATTGGCGACGTAGAGGGCTCCGGCGATCCGGTCGGCTTGGCGCTTATCCATTTCGGCAAAGCCGTAGGCCCAGTCCGGATGGACGCGGTGGGCCGTGGATGTATCGATGATACGCACCCTGTTGTTGCCCGCCACCATGGCGACGGCCTCCTTGGCCGCGTCGTCCGGCAGGCAGAGGATGGCGATGTCGGCGCTGTTGAGCAGGTCCTCGCGCATCGCGGTGTTGCGGCGCTCGGCTTCCGGGATCGACAGAAGTTCGACATCGGTGCGGTCGGCCATGCGCGTGCGGATCTGCAGGCCCGTCGTGCCGTGTTCGCCATCGATGAAGATCTTCGGTTTCATGGGGGTGCCTTTCAGTCTGCCGCTGCGCGTAAGGAACTCGAGACTGCCGCCGCTATTCAGGCGTAGGCTCAAAGGCGCAGTCCGATCGCCATGGTGAGGCTATAACGCCTCCCCATGGCGCTTTCAATGCGCGAGTACTGCCGGGCGGGTCTATCGCCGTTCGGCCAGCCAGCCCGCCCGCAGGCCGAGCATGTACATCGCGATCGTCGACCCGGCGATGGCGGTAATGTCGGCGTGGTCATAGGCCGGCGCGACCTCGACGACGTCGGCACCCTTGATGTGCAGCGCACCGAGCTTTCGCAGCACCGAGAGGATCTTGGCGCTGGAGGGGCCGCCGGAAACGGGCGTGCCCGTGCCGGGGGCGTAGGCCGGATCGAGGCAGTCAATGTCGAACGTCAGGTAACAGGGGCGATCGCCGACATGGCGCACGATCGTGTCGGCGATGGCGTCGGCGGTCATCTCCTCGACCTCGTAGCCGTACATGATGCGGATGCCGCAGTCTTCCGGCGCATGGGTGCGGATGCCGATCTGGATCGAACTGTCGGGATCGATGACGCCGTCCCTGACGGCGCGGCCGACGAAGGAACCGTGGTCGATGCGACCCTTCTCGTCGCCCCATGTGTCCTGGTGGGCATCAAACTGTACCAGCGACAGCGGCCCGTGGATGGCGGCGTGGGCCTTGAGCACCGGCCAGGTGACGAAGTGGTCGCCGCCGAGCGTCAACAGATAGGCACCCGATTTGAGGATCTTCGTGGCCTCGCGCTCGATCGTGGCCGGCGTCTTCTGGTGGTTGCCGTAGTCGAGCAGGCAGTCGCCATAGTCGATCACGGCCATGTTTTCGAACAGGTCTTGCTGGAACGGGTACTGCGGGTCGTTGTCCATGATCGCCGATGCCCGGCGGATGGCCTGCGGCCCGAAGCGTGCGCCAGGGCGATTGGATGTGGCGGCATCGAAGGGAATGCCCCAGACGACGGCATCGACGTCCTTCAGGTTCTTCGTGTAGCGGCGGCGCATGAAGGAGAGGATGCCGGCATACGTCGGATCGGAAGCGGCACTCTTGAGCGTTTTCGCCGTTACCGCGTGGTCGATGGTCTTGTTGGCCAATTTGTCCTCCTGAAAAGCGCCGGGAACGTGGACAATCGGCGGACGGTTGGCAAGGGGGGCTTGCGGATTTCGTGCGCTGCAATCACCGCACGCCGACTCCACAGCCGCAAAAGAAAAAGGCGGAGCCGAAGCTCCGCCTTCCAAAAGCGTGATCCGCGAGGCGCTTAGCGCTTCGAGAACTGGAACGAACGGCGGGCCTTGGCCTTGCCGTACTTCTTGCGCTCGACGACGCGGCTGTCGCGGGTCAGGAAGCCGCCCTTCTTCAGAACCGCGCGCAGGCCCGGTTCGAAGTAGGTGAGGGCCTTGGACAGGCCGTGACGAACCGCACCGGCCTGGCCGGAAAGGCCGCCGCCAGCAACGGTGGCGTCGATGTCGAACTGGCCTTCGCGGGCCGCAGCGACGATCGGTTGCTGCAGGATCATCTGCAGGACCGGACGGGCGAAGTAGGCTTCGAACGACTTGCCGTTGACGGTGATCTTGCCGGAACCCGGCTTGACCCAGACGCGGGCGACGGCGTCCTTGCGCTTGCCGGTCGCATAGGAGCGACCCTGGGCGTCAACTTTCTTGACGTGAACCGGGGCGGACGCCGGAGCGGCTGCGACCGTGCCGAGATCCTTCAGGGAAGACAGGTCAGCCATTATCAGGCGCTCCTTACGTTCTTGCTGTTCAGCTTGGCGACGTCGAGGACGGTCGGCTGCTGTGCTTCATGCGGATGATTCGGGCCTGCGTAGACGCGAAGGTTCTTCATCTGGCGACGGCCGAGCGGGCCGCGCGGAACCATGCGCTCGACGGCCTTCTCCAGAACGCGCTCCGGGAAGCGGCCTTCGATGATCTGGCGAGCGGTGCGCTCCTTGATGCCGCCCGGATGGCCGGTGTGCCAGTAGTACGTCTTGTCAGAGTACTTCTTGCCGGTCAGCGCGACCTTCTCGGCGTTGATGACGATGACGTTGTCGCCGTCGTCGACGTGGGGCGTGTAGGTGGCCTTATGCTTGCCGCGCAGGTGGTTTGCGATGATGGAAGCGAGACGACCGACAACGAGGCCTTCGGCATCGATGAGGATCCACTTCTTTTCCACCTCGGCGGGCTTCTGTACGAAGGTTGCCATGGTAAAGCTCTTTTCATCTGGACCCAAGGCCGCAAGGCCCGGGCGTTTTTTGTTGCTTGGTTTGGCAGGCTATGAACGTGCCAAAAACGAAAGCGGCCCGAGGGACCGCGATCTGCGCCGGCTTATAGGGGATGTGCGGTTGAGCGTCAAGCGCCGCGGTTTCTGGGCATTTCAAAAAATGCCAATAAAATAAGAGCCTTAAGTTGGTGGTGTTATGGTACCACAAATTATCGCGGCGGAATTGAGTAGGTTGCGGTCGCATGGGCGACGAGATCGCCGTCAGGTCCTGCTGAAATTGCGGCCTCGATCACGGCGAGTCGCTTGCCGAGTTTCAGCAGCCGGCTGGTGCAGGTGAGGGCGCCTGGCTCCGGTTTTCTCAGGAAATTGATGTTGAGATTGGTGGTGACGGCAAGGGCGACAGGTCCGATGTGGGCCAGCACCGCGCAATAGGCCGTGACATCGGCGAGTGCGAACATCGTCGGGCCGGAAACGGTGCCGCCCGGGCGCAGATGTTTCTCCGACGGTGCCAGCCGCATCGTCACGCTGCCCGGTCCGACCGCCGTCACCTCGAAGAGCTTGCCGTCAGTGTGGATCTCGGGAAAGTCGGTCTCGAGAAAACGGTTGAGTTCGGCGACCGTCATGACCGGGGTGAGGTTGGCTTCCATGCTGGTCTCCGTTTCTTTCGATTCAGCCTTTCTTAGAGGCGCGGGGCGACCGGCTGCAATTGCCGAAAAGTCTTACTGGTGAGGAACGTGGCCAGCCGCTCTTGAAAGGCCGTTCCCCTCCGCGTACCAGGGGCCTAAAGAGGAAGCCGACACGGGAGATGGTCATGGCCGATGTGGTGCACTTGCGCAAAGAGGATGCCGGCGGACTGGTGCTGAAGGAGCAGGCAGGTGCGGTCCTTCGGCTGACCCTCAACAACCCGCCGGCCAATGTGCTGTCGATCGCGCTGATGGATGCGCTCTCCGCCGCTCTCGACGCGGCAGCGGCCGACGATACGGTGCGCGTTGTCGTTCTCGCCTCGACCGGCAGCCTTTTTTCCGCCGGCCACGATCTGAAGGAGATGACGGCGCACCGTACCGATGCCGATGGTGGCCGGGGCTTCTTCGAGAAGACCGTGCGGATGTGTGCCGACCTGATGCTGAAGATCGCCGGCCTGCCGCAGCCGGTGATCGCCGAGATCGACGGGCTTGCGACGGCAGCCGGATGCCAGATCGTCGCCACCGCCGATCTGGCAATCTGCACCGACACCTCGACCTTCTGTACCCCGGGCGTCAACATTGGCCTGTTCTGTTCCACGCCGATGGTGGCGGTGACGCGCGCGGCTCACCCCAAGCAGGCGATGGAGATGCTGCTCACCGGCGAGACGATCGACGCCTCGACCGCCAAGGACTTTGGCCTCGTCAACCGCATCGTGCCGAAGCAGTACTTGCGCCAGGTCGTCGACAAGTATTCCGCTGTGATCGCGTCGAAGTCGCCGGAAGCACTCAGAATCGGCAAGGCCGCCTATCGCGCCCAGGCCGGGCTGCCGCTGCCCGAAGCCTATGACAAGGCTGTCTCGGTCATGGTCGACAACATGCTGCGCGACGATGCGAAGGAGGGGATCGGCGCCTTCCTCGGCAAGCGGATGCCAGAGTGGAAGGGCGATTAGGTCTCTCCTAATGGTCAGGCCGTCTGGGTTGAGTGCCTCGTCGACTGGCATCACGGTCCGTCCGCGCGCGAATTGGCGGGAGGCGGTGATGCTCCGCCGGGTCTTTTACGCATGAACCGGGCAGACCTTCGTCCGCAACGAGCCGGGCTTGGGCAACGACACTTGTGGTCGTTAGGCGGAAAGAGGCCTACTTGCGACCCACTGCCATCTCTTCCCTCACGGCTGGATCACTGTCGAGAAACTCCGGCTCGACCGTTGCACCCACGGCGTCGAAGTAGCGGCTCATGAAGCTACGGAAAGATGCGGCCAGAGCGATATCGGCAATGTTGACGTCGGTGAAGCCCGCGTGTCGTAATCGCTCAATGTCCGACACGGTTATCTGCGATGCGTTGCGGCCGATCTTTTCCGCGTAGGCAAGCATCTCGACCTGTTGATCATCCAGCCCCGCGTTTCGGTAGTTCCTTCGAACTGCCAGTGCCTGCTCGCGGCCAAGCATCTCGGAAAGGCTGCGGAAGTAAACATGGCAGCAATAGCTGGAAGGAACATGCTGGGCGGTGACAAAAGTGATGAGTCGAAAGTTCAGCAAGCCGAGCGAAAAACCGTCGCGGATCTGATGTAGCAGCTTTTCGACGGGAACGATGACGTCGGGGCGCGCGGACCAGCATTGCGTGGCCTCCATCACGCGTCCCGTCGCCTTCTTCTCGGCATCGTAAAGCGCTGCTATTTCTCCCGTTGCCTCTTCAGGCTCGATGGTCTTGATGAACATAGCGGTCTCCCCTGCGGCGAGGCCCCACCATAGTAGAAACCAGAATGAAGCCTCAAGAGCGGCCAGCGTGACACGGTCCGGCGGCTAGGGGAGCGGAGAGCGACGCCGCCCTGTCGTCGTTTGGATCCTGGAGGCGAGATCCGTTGGTCCAACTTTCTACCCGAGCCGCAGCACCAGCACGCCGGCGGCGATCATCGTGCCGGCGATGTAACGCCAGATGCTGGCCTTTTCCTTGAGGATGACCACGGAGATCAGCAGGGCGAACAGGATGGCGGTCTCGCGGAGCGCGGCGACCGTTGCGACGGGAGCCTTGGTCATCGCCCAGAGGGCCAGGCCGTAGGACGCGATCGAGCCGCCGCCGCCGATCAATCCGCGTTGCCAGTTGCGGCGGACGTGGTTCACCACGACATCGGTGCCGCGCTGGTAGATGGCCCAGCTGAACAGCAGGACCGGCGGCAACAACGCCATCCACAGCGTGTAGGAAATGGCGTTGCCGGAGATGCGCGCGCCGGCGCCGTCGACGAAGGTGTAGGAGGCGATGACGCAGGCGTTGGCGAGCGCCAGCAGGAAGGCATGCCGGCCGCCATGCCGGGCTTCGAAGGCGAGCGTCAGCACGCCTGCGGAAATGATCAGGATGCCGGCGAGCGCCCCGGCCGACAGATGCTCGCCGAGCACCAGCCCGCTGGTCGATGCGACGATGAGCGGCGCCGCGCCGCGCATCAGCGGATAGACAAGGCCGATGTCGCCGGCGCGATAGGCGGCGGCGACGAGCTGGAAATAGGCAAACTGGAAAATCGCCGAGACGGCGATGAAGGGCCAGGCCTCCGGCTTCGGCAGCGGCACGAAGGGCAGGAAGGCAAGGCCGAACGCGCCGGCCCCGAGCGCGATCATCGCCGCATCCAGCGACTTGTCGCTGCCCGCCTTGACCATCGCGTTCCATACGGCATGCAGGGCAGCGCCGAGCAGGACAAGCGCAATGACGTCAATCGGCACGGAAAACCTCGGTCTGTTCGGCTGGGGATTAAGTGGCAGGCGGTCGCGGAAATCTACAGTTGCTGAAGCGGTATGCAAGGCGCTTTCGGGGTGAAATGGCTCAGTTTTGCGCGAGGCGATCGAAACGGCCTCCGCGGCAGGCGATTTCACGTTTGGGGGTGAGATGACGTATAATAAATGTTCGTAATGGATCGGGAGTGCGGCTGCGCGTCCAGCCGCAGCAGGAGGCTTCGATGAACCACGATTGCTATCCCGGCGCCTACATCTGCGACATCCTTCGATCGGTTCGCACGATTGCCGTGGTTGGCGCCTCGCCGAATCAGTCTCGGCCAAGCCATGGCGTGATGAATTTTTTGCTCGGCAAGGGGTATCACGTCATTCCGGTCAACCCCGGCCATGCCGGAAAGACGATCCTGGGCCAGACCGTCGTTGGCCACCTGGCCGACATCGACGAGCCGATCGACATGGTCGATGTGTTTCGGGCCTCGCCGCAGTTCTCAGCTGTCGTGGACGAAGTTCTGGCGCTCGATCCCAGGCCCGCGGTGATCTGGGGCGAGTATGGGGTGCGCGATGACACCGCGGCCGAGAGGGCCGAGGCCGTCGGGGTGCATGTCGTGATGGACCGCTCCCCGGTGACGGAATATCCGATGCTCGCCCGGAGCCGAGCCTGAGATTGTCCTGACGTAACGTCAATTGCGTATTGACACGCGCCGCCGGCTCCTGCTGTTTGTCAATTCAGGAGGCGGCATGAATCACGACGACTATGCGGACTACTACCTCGCGGACATCCTGCGGACGACCAGGGTCATCGCGCTCGTCGGTGCGTCTCCCAATCCGGAACGGCCGAGCAACCGCGTCATGGCCTTTCTGCTGCGCAAGGGCTATCGCGTGATCCCGGTCAATCCCGGCCAGGCGGGCAGGGAAATCCATGGCCAGAAAGTGGTCGCCCGTCTTGCCGACATTCCGGAGCCGATCGACATGGTCGACGTCTTTCGCGCGGCACCGGCTCTGTCCGGTGTCGTGGACGAGGTGCTTGCGGTAACTCCGTTGCCGAAGGTGATCTGGGGACAGTTGTCCGTGCGCGACGACGCTGCTGCCGGACCCGCGGAAGCCGCCGGCATAAGGGTCGTCATGGATCGCTGCCCCGCCATTGAGTATCCGCGGTTGATCGGCTAACGATTTCTCCGCTTGGCGTCACGGCCGATCGAACTTGCCATCACATTGCTGTTCAACGGAAAATCTTTCTTTGACCGGGCTCGGCCGGTCTGGAATAGTGCCGGGCACCGGGCCGGCCGTGCTGGTGCTCAACATTTTGAATGTGCGTATGTTTCCCGCTTTTCTGAGCGGGCGGCATGCCAAAGGGAGGTTTTCCATATGACGAAGAACAAGCCGGGTTTTGCAACGCTCGCCATCCATGCCGGTGCGGCTCCGGATCCGACGACCGGCGCGCGCGCGACCCCGATCTATCAGACGACCAGCTTCGTCTTCAACGACACCGACCATGCCGCCTCGCTCTTCGGCCTGCAGGCCTTCGGCAACATCTACACCCGCATCATGAACCCGACCCAGGCGGTGCTGGAGGAGCGGGTGGCCGCGCTCGAGGGCGGCACGGCCGCGCTGGCGGTGGCTTCGGGTCACGCCGCGCAGTTGCTCGTCTTCCATACGTTGATGCGCCCGGGCGACAACTTCGTCGCTGCCCGCCGGCTCTATGGCGGCTCGATCAACCAGTTCGGACACTCATTCGCAAACTTCGACTGGCATGTCCGTTGGGCCGACACCGACAAGCTTGAGAGCTTCGAAAGCCAGATCGACGACAAGACCAAGGCGATCTTCATCGAGAGCCTCGCCAATCCCGGCGGCACCTTCGTCGACATCGCCGCGATCGCCGCGATCGCGCACAGGCACGGCCTGCCGCTGATCGTCGACAATACGATGGCGACGCCCTATCTCGTTCGGCCGTTCGAGCACGGCGCCGACATCGTCGTCCATTCGCTGACGAAGTTTTTGGGCGGCCACGGCAATTCCATGGGCGGCATCATCGTCGACGGCGGCACCTTCGATTGGTCGGCGTCCGGCAAGTATCCGACGCTCTCCGAGCCGCGGCCGGAATATGCCGGTGTGGTTCTGCATCAGACCTTCGGCAACTTCGCGTTCGCCATCGCCTGCCGGGTGCTGGGCCTGCGCGATCTCGGCCCGGCAATCTCGCCCTTCAACGCCTTCCAGATCCTGACCGGCATCGAGACGCTGCCGCTGCGCATGCAGCGCCACTGCGACAACGCGCTCGTCGTGGCCAAGTGGCTGAAGGCGCACGACAAGGTGTCCTGGGTCAATTATTCCGGCCTGGAGAGCGATCCCAACCACGCGTTGCAGACGCGCTATTCGCCGAAGGGCGCCGGCGCCGTCTTCACTTTCGGCCTGAAGGGTGGCTACGAGTCGGGCAAGCGTTTCGTCGAGGGTCTGGAGATGCTCTCCCATCTCGCCAACATCGGCGACACGCGCTCGCTGGTGATCCATCCGGCCTCGACGACGCACCGTCAGCTCTCGCCCGAGCAGCAGACTGCGGCCGGCGCCGGCCCCGATGTGGTTCGCCTGTCGATCGGCATCGAGGACGTCGCCGACATCATCGCCGACCTCGAACAGGCGCTCGCGAAAGCATAAGGGCCGGTTTCGCCGTTGTGTACCTCTCCGAGACGATCGGTTCTCGGAGAGGACGAGCCGGCGACCTTCAATGATCGGAATCCATCATGAGCAAGACAATCGGCTTCGATATCTCGTCCATCCAACCGGAAATCGGCCGACCGGCCGAAGGCCGGCTCATTTCCGGCAATCCGGAGTTCCGTACCTGGAACCTCGAGGAGGCCGATGGCGGGATCTACTGCGGGGTTTGGGAATCGACGCCCGGCAAGTGGCGCATCCAGTACGACGAGTGGGAATATTTCAACATCCTCTCCGGCCATTCGATCGTCACGTCCGACGCCGGTGAGGTCATCGATCTGAAGGCGGGCGATCGCCTCATCCTCAGGCCCGGCTTCAAGGGAACCTGGGAAGTCGTTGAAACAACGCGAAAAGACTACGTGATCCTGCTCTAAGGCGGACGCGGTTACGTCGATCAGATCTGTCTATTCGGGAGCGCCGCACGCCGGCAAGGCGCGCGGCTTCGGGCCTTTCACCACACCAGATCGAGCCGTTCCAGCCCGTGGAAGTGATAGACGTCCTTGACCACCGGCGTTTCGGCCAGGCGCATGCCGCGCAGCCGCTGGAACAGGATCGGCAGGACGATGTTGAGCTCGAGGCGTGCCAGCGGCGCGCCGATGCAGAAGTGGATCCCGGCGCCGAAGGAGAGATTCGGGCCCTCGTCACGGTCCGGCCGGAAGGTGAGGGGATCGCTGAACTTCCTCGGGTCGAGGTTCGCCGCAGCCAGGATCAGCGCAATCTTGTCGCCGCGCCTGAAGGGGATGCCCTCGACCTCGACGTCCTCGAGCGCGTAGCGCTCGAAGATGTGCACCGGCGCGCAGATGCGCAGGGCTTCCTCCACCGTGCGCTCCGTCGCTTTTTCGTCGGCGAACATGGCTTCCGGGGAAAGCCCGCTGTCGAGGATGCTGCGCACGGCGTTGCCGATCTGGTGCACCGTCGCCTCATGGCCGGCATTCAGCAGCACGATCGTCGTCGAGATCAGTTCATCCTCGGTGAGCAACTGACCCTTGTGCTCGGTGTGGATCATGTGGCTGAGAAGATCGTCGCGCGGATTGGCGCGGCGCTCGGCAATCACCGACCGGACGTAGTCGGCAAATTCCGCCGCCGCTTTGTCGGCGGCGTGCTCGTCCGCTTCCGTGCGGCCGAACATGTACATGCGCACATAGGCATGCGACCAGTCCAGGAGCTGGGGACCCATCTCGTCGGGAATGCCGATCATGCGCGCGATCATCGTCACCGGTACGATGTCGGCGAAGGCGGACAGAAGTTCCACCTTGCCGTCCTTCTCGAAGCCGTCGATCAGTCGGTTTGTTAGCGCCGTGATCTCCGGCCGCAGCCGGTCGATCTGGCGGGAGACGAAGGCGCGGTTGACAAGGGTGCGCAGCCGCGTGTGCTCGGGCGGCTCGAGCTCCAGCAGCGACCAGGCCTCGGCGGCGTCGAAATGCTTCAGGTGCGGTAGCGGCGCGGGCATGCCGAGCTCCTCGCGGCTCGCCACGTGCAGGATCTGTCGGCCGAAACGTCGGTCGCGCAGAAGCACATTCACCTGGTCGTAGCCGGTGAAGTACCACTGTTTCTGCTCCTCCCACCAGAAGGTCGGAGAATGCGCGTGAAGCGCCGCGTAGACCGGGTTCGGATCGCGATAGAAGGCGGGATCGCGGGCGTTAAGGGAAACCCGGCGGGCGGCGGCATCGATGGAAAGGAAGGGAAACGGCTTGGTCATAAGCGAGACCTAGCCGAATTCGCGCCGACGCGGAAGGCCCCCGAAAGCAGCTCGATAACGTGTGCTACTTCCCGATCGCCACGCCCTCGCGGCGCGGGTCGGCGCTGCCCTTCAGGCCATCGGCGGTGATCTCGATCGCATGCAGCCCGGAATTCATCTCGCCGACCTTCACTTCGTATCCGAGATCCTGCAGCGGCTTCGCCAGCTTCTCCGCGTCCGTGCCCGCCTCGATCTCGAAGGTGCCGAACCGATTGAGGAGATGCGGCATCGAGACGATCTGGCCGACGTCCATGCCCCAGTCGATATAGCCGATCAGCGCCTGGGTGACATAGCCGATGATCTGGCTGCCGCCGGGTGAGCCGATCGCAAGTAGCGGCTTGCCGCCCTTCATGACGATCGTCGGCGCCATCGAGGAGCGCGGCCGCTTGCCCGGTTCGACGCGATTGGCGATCGGCACCCCGTTGTCGTGCGTCTCGAAGGAAAAGTCGGTCAGTTCGTTGTTCAGCAGGAAGCCGTTCGTCATCAGCCGCGAACCGAAGCCGTTCTCGATCGTGGTCGTCATGGAAACGACGTTGCCTTGCTTGTCGACGATAACGAAGTGACTCGTCGACGGGAGCTCGAGCGAAGTGTCCGACCCGAACAGCTGCGCGTGGTCCCACTCCGGTTCACCTGGCTTGACGGCGTCGTCGGCGAGCGCACGGTCGCCATCGAGCAGGGCGGCGCGCTTGCCGAGATATTCCTTTTCGAGAAGCCCCTTGATCGGCGTTGGCACGTAGTCCGTGTCCGCGAGATAGCGGCCGCGATCGGCAAAGGCGAGGCGCTGGGCGTCGCCGATGATCCGCCAGCCCCGCGGGCTGTTGCTGCCGAGCCCCTTGATGTCAAAGTTTTCGATCATGCCGAGCGTCTGGCCGACCGTGACGGCGCCGGAGGAGGGCGGCCCCATGCCGCAAACCTCCAGGGCACGGTAGGCAATGCAGACGGGTGACCGCACGTTGACGCGATAGGTGGAAAGGTCGTCCAGCGTCAGGACGCCCGGATTCTTCGCTGCCATCCGCACCGTGTCGACGATCGCCTCGGCGATCGGACCGGTGTAAAAGGCGTCCGCTCCGTTCCTGGCGATCGCCCGGAGCGTTGCGGCATAGTCGGGGTTCTTCAGGATCGTTCCGGCCTTGAGCGGTGCGCCGGCGGCATCGAAGAAGTAGTTCTTCGTCTTCTCGAAGGTCTTGAGCTTGTCGCCCTCCGCGGCAATCAGCGCCGCCAGGCGCGGCGAAACGGCGAACCCGGCGTCGGCGAGGGCGGCGGCGGGTTCGAGCAGCACCTTCCAGTCGAGCGCGCCATAGCGGTTGTGCGCTTCCTGCAAGAGCCTGACGGTGCCCGGCGTTCCGACCGACCGGCCGCCGACAACTGCGTCGAAGAACTTCAGCGGCTGCCCCTTGTCGTCGAGGAAGAGCTTCGGGTTTGCCTTTTGCGGCGCTGTCTCGCGTCCGTCGAGCGTCGTCAGGCGCTTCTTTCCGGCATCGTAATAGACGAGGAAGGCGCCGCCGCCGAGACCGGAGGATTGCGGCTCGACCAGCCCCAAGATCGTCTGCACCACCACCGCAGCATCGATGGCGCTGCCGCCGCGAGCGAGAATTTCCGCGCCGGATGCGGCCGCGACCGGATTGGCGGCGGCTACCATGTACGATTTGGCCGTGACGATCTTCGCCGTCGCGGTCTGTGTCGCCCGTTCCGGTGCCGTGCTATCCGAGGCCTGCTGCGACCGGGCGGGGACGCAAAAGAGCAGAACGGTGGCGATTGCGCATGCGAAAATCTTCACCGGCATAAGCTGCCTCCCTCGAAATGGCCGCATTACTATGAACGGTGGGTTCCGGGGTGGCAATCGTCAAACGCAGGGCGCCGGGATGCGGGTTCATGCTTCCTTTACGCTCATGACCCATTGCGCTGTGGAAATCGGCCACAAGGCTTCGCCGGTTAACCGCAATCTGGCATTGAGCACGGCCAAAGTTGCTGCGTGTCTTGAAGTGGGGCACCCGGAAGCTTTATGTAGGGAATATGAAAACTGTTGATTCCCGGCGCTTCGCAAGGGTTTCAGGCCACACTGAAAAGGGTTGATATGAGAAATCCCGTTGATACTGCCCTGGGCCTCGTGCCGATGGTTGTCGAGCAGACCAATCGCGGCGAGCGCTCCTACGACATCTTTTCCCGCCTCTTGAAGGAGCGCATCATCTTCCTGACCGGACCGGTCGAGGATTCCATGGCGACGCTCGTCTGCGCGCAGCTCCTGTTTCTGGAGGCGGAAAACCCGAAAAAGGAAATCGCGCTCTATATCAACTCTCCGGGCGGTGTCGTCACCTCCGGGATGGCGATCTACGACACGATGCAGTTCATCAAGCCGGCCGTGTCGACGCTCTGCATCGGCCAGGCCGCGTCGATGGGGTCGCTGCTGCTCGCCGCCGGCCACAAGGACATGCGCTTCGCCACGCCGAATTCCCGCATCATGGTTCACCAGCCGTCCGGCGGTTTCCAGGGGCAGGCGTCGGATATCGAACGCCACGCCAAGGACATCATCAAGATGAAGCGGCGCCTGAACGAAGTTTACGTCAAGCACTGCGGGCGGACCTATGAGGAAGTCGAGCAGACGCTGGACCGCGACCACTTCATGAGCGCGAACGAGGCGTTGGACTGGGGTCTGATCGACAAGGTCATCACGACGCGCGAGGCGGTCGAAGGCTCGCAAGACGGTTGATTTTCAAGGGTTTTGCGTGCGGGTGAAGGCAGTTGACGCATTTGTAATGGTCCATGGGCTTTATCCGCGCGCCAAAGACGTTAATAATGGCCGTTAATGCTATGTTGGTTTGACGTCATCTAGCATGCGGTTTGGTGGGGGATTCGTTGCTACCGGTCGGGATGTCCAGGCCGGCCAGTGCCCCAAAGAGCCTTGATGGGCCGGCGGTGCAGGTCGGACCCTCCGGGTGGGTTGAGTGGTTCGCGCAGCCTGGAACGGTTTGTGCGGCATGCCGGAAGGAAAGTGATATGAGCAAGGTCAGCGGCAGCAACGGCGGCGACTCCAAGAACACTCTCTATTGTTCATTCTGCGGCAAGAGCCAGCATGAGGTTCGCAAGCTGATTGCGGGACCGACCGTGTTCATCTGCGATGAATGCGTCGAACTGTGCATGGACATCATCCGCGAGGAGAACAAGACGTCGATGGTGAAGTCCCGCGACGGCGTGCCCACGCCGCAGGACATCATCAAGGTTCTCGACGAATACGTCATCGGCCAGCAGCAGGCTAAGCGCATCCTGTCGGTGGCGGTGCACAACCACTACAAGCGCCTGGCGCACGCCGCCAAGGGCTCGGATGTCGAGTTGGCCAAGTCGAACATCATGCTTGTCGGCCCGACCGGCTGCGGCAAGACCTACCTTGCCCAGACGCTGGCCCGCATCATCGACGTGCCCTTCACGATGGCCGACGCGACTACGCTGACCGAGGCCGGCTACGTCGGCGAGGACGTGGAAAACATCATCCTGAAGCTGCTGCAGGCGGCCGACTACAATGTCGAGCGCGCGCAGCGCGGCATCGTCTACATCGACGAAGTCGACAAGATTTCGCGCAAGTCGGACAACCCGTCGATCACCCGCGACGTGTCGGGCGAGGGCGTGCAGCAGGCGCTTCTGAAGATCATGGAAGGCACGGTCGCTTCCGTGCCGCCGCAGGGCGGCCGCAAGCACCCGCAGCAGGAATTCCTTCAGGTCGACACGACCAACATTCTGTTCATCTGCGGCGGTGCCTTTGCCGGCCTCGACAAGATCATCTCCGCCCGCGGCGAAAAGACCTCGATCGGCTTCGGTGCGCAGGTTCGCTCGCCCGAGGACCGGCGCGTCGGCGAGGTGCTGCGCGATCTCGAGCCGGAAGATCTCGTCAAGTTCGGCCTGATCCCGGAGTTCATCGGCCGTCTGCCGGTTCTGGCGACGCTGGAAGACCTCGACGAGGATGCGCTGATCCAGATCCTGTCCGAGCCGAAGAACGCGCTCGTAAAGCAGTATCAGCGGCTGTTCGAGATGGAGGACGTGGAACTGACCTTCCACGAGGACGCGCTGCGCGAGATCGCCAAGAAGGCGATCGTGCGCAAGACCGGCGCCCGCGGCCTGCGCTCGATCATGGAGAAGATCCTGCTCGACACGATGTTCGAGCTGCCGACGCTGGAGGGTGTGCGCGAGGTCGTCATTTCGGACGAGGTCGTCAAGGGTTCGGCCCGCCCGCTCTACATCTACTCGGAGCGCTCGGAGGAAAAGGCGAACGTATCCGCCTGATTTGTCGCCGCTACGGATGCGAGGCCCGCGCAACTGGGCCTTCGCATGTCATCGGCCGCATACAGGGCTGCGGGTGAGGAGCCTGCAGTTCGGCGCATCGCAGCGTGGGGGCGGCCCGTATCCTTGTGGTCGGTGCATGCAAGCCTCGCGACCGGTCCTGACCCTATCCTGGTTCACTTGAGCACGTGTCCGATGCAGCTTATCTGACGGACTTGAAAAGTAGTTAACAGTACTCCACTTGTGGGTGGAAATGGGCCGGACCAAGCGCAACAGGGCGCCCGGCATCAGCTCCCGGCAACGGGAAGTTGGAAAGGACATGACATGACGAAGAAAACGTCTGGCGCGCAAAAAACCATGGCATACCCGGTTCTGCCGCTGCGCGATATTGTGGTGTTCCCGCACATGATCGTGCCGCTGTTTGTCGGCCGCGAGAAGTCCATTCGCGCGCTGGAGGAGGTGATGGGCACGGACAAGCAGATCATGCTTGCCACCCAGATCAACGCCGGCGACGATGATCCGGAGCCCGACGCGATCTACAAGGTCGGCACGGTTGCCAACGTCTTGCAGCTTCTCAAGCTCCCCGACGGCACCGTCAAGGTGCTGGTGGAAGGCCGCGCGCGCGCCGAGATCGAAAGCTACACCGACCGCGACGAATTCTACGAGGCGATGGCGCAGCTTCTGCCCGAGCCCGAGGAGGATCCCGTCGAGATCGAGGCGCTGTCGCGCTCGGTCGTTTCCGAGTTCGAGAACTACGTAAAGCTCAACAAGAAGATTTCGCCGGAAGTCGTCGGCGCCGCCAGCCAGATCGAGGATTACTCGAAGCTTGCCGACACGGTTGCCTCGCACCTCTCCATCAAGATCGTCGAGAAGCAGGAGATGCTGGAGACGACCAGCGTCAAGCTGCGCCTTGAGAAGGCGCTCGGCTTCATGGAAGGCGAGATCTCGGTTCTTCAGGTCGAAAAGCGCATCCGTTCGCGCGTCAAGCGCCAGATGGAGAAGACCCAGCGCGAGTATTATCTGAACGAGCAGATGAAGGCGATCCAGAAGGAGCTCGGCGACGGCGAGGACGGCCGCGACGAAATGGCCGAACTGGAAGAGAAGATCGCCAAGGCCAAGCTGTCCAAGGAAGCCCGCGAGAAGGCCGATGCCGAGCTGAAGAAGCTCAGGCAGATGAGCCCGATGTCGGCGGAAGCCACCGTCGTGCGCAACTATCTCGACTGGCTGACCGGCATTCCGTGGAACAAGAAGTCGAAGATCAAGACCGACCTGAACAACGCCGAAAAGATTCTCGACGAGGATCATTTCGGCCTCGACAAGGTCAAGGAGCGCATCGTCGAGTATCTCGCCGTGCAGGCGCGTTCGGCCAAG
Organism: Mycoplana ramosa; assembly: GCF_041930185.1. Classification (NCBI taxonomy): domain Bacteria; kingdom Pseudomonadati; phylum Pseudomonadota; class Alphaproteobacteria; order Hyphomicrobiales; family Rhizobiaceae; genus Mycoplana; species Mycoplana ramosa. The sequence continues at coordinate 92,870 of NZ_JBHEEW010000004.1, forward strand.
ATCAAGGGCCCGATCCTCTGCCTCGTCGGTCCTCCTGGCGTCGGCAAGACCTCGCTGGCGAAGTCGATCGCCAAGGCCACGGGGCGCGAATACGTCCGCATGGCGCTCGGTGGCGTGCGCGACGAGGCCGAGATCCGCGGCCACCGCCGCACCTACATCGGCTCGATGCCCGGCAAGGTCATCCAGTCGATGAAGAAGGCGAAGAAGTCCAACCCGCTCTTCCTGCTCGACGAGATCGACAAGATGGGCATGGACTTCCGCGGCGATCCGTCTTCGGCGCTCCTCGAGGTGCTCGACCCGGAACAGAACTCGACCTTCATGGACCATTACCTCGAGGTCGAATACGACCTGTCGAGCGTGATGTTCGTGACGACCGCGAACACGCTGAACATCCCGGCGCCGTTGATGGACCGCATGGAGGTGATCCGCATCGCCGGCTACACGGAGGAGGAAAAGCTGGAAATCGCCAAGCGGCACCTGCTGCCGAAGGCGGTCCGCGACCATGCCCTGCAGGAGAAGGAATTCTCCGTTACCGACGGGGCCCTGATGGCGGTGATCCAGCAGTACACCCGCGAGGCCGGTGTCCGTAACTTCGAGCGCGAACTGATGAAGCTCGCCCGTAAGGCGGTGACCGAGATCATCAAGGGCAAGGCCACCAAGATCGAGGTGACGGCGGACAACATCCACGACTTCCTCGGCGTGCCGCGCTTCCGCCACGGCGAAGCCGAACGCGAGGATCAGGTCGGCGTTGTCACGGGTCTCGCCTGGACCGAGGTCGGCGGCGAACTGCTGACGATTGAAGGCGTGAGCCTGCCGGGTGGCAAGGGCCGCATGACGGTGACCGGCAACCTGAAGGACGTCATGAAGGAATCGATTTCGGCGGCGGCATCCTATGTCCGCTCGCGCGCCATCGATTTCGGCATCGAGCCGCCGCGCTTCGACAAGACCGACATCCACGTGCACGTGCCGGAAGGCGCGACGCCGAAGGACGGGCCGTCGGCCGGCATCGCCATGGCGACCGCCATCGTCTCCATCATGACCGGCATCCCGGTCTCGAAGGATATCGCGATGACGGGCGAAGTGACGCTGCGTGGTCGCGTCCTTCCGATCGGCGGCCTGAAGGAGAAGCTGCTTGCGGCCCTTCGCGGCGGCATCAAGAAGGTGCTGATCCCGGAAGAGAACGCCAAGGACCTGGCGGAAATTCCGGACAACGTGAAGAACAACATGGAGATCATTCCGGTCTCGCGCATGGGCGAGGTGATCGAACATGCGCTGGTCCGCAAGCCGGAGCCGATCGAATGGGATCCGTCGATGGTTGAATCGAAGCCGGTTGCAACCGTCGAATCGACCGACGAGACCGGTGCCGCGATCGCCCATTGAGGGTAAACGACCTCTTAAAATCGGCTCGTTTGAGGGCCGAAATGCTAAAGGCCGGCCACAGTGCCGGCCTTTTCCGTTGAAAAAGCCTGTGAGAAGCCCGGATTTTCAACGTTTGTCCTTGAAACCCCGTTGCGGCGGCAAGGTCGATGCGTATTCTGCCCCCGACTTAGTATGAGTCGTTTCGAACCGTATGAAAGGGGTGGAAACATGAACAAGAACGAACTCGTCTCCGCAGTTGCTGAGAAGTCCGGCCTGTCGAAGACGGATGCGGCGTCGGCCGTCGATGCCGTATTCGAGACGATCCAGGGCGAACTGAAGAACGGCGGCGACGTCCGCCTCGTTGGTTTTGGCAATTTCTCCGTATCGCGTCGCGAAGCCTCGAAGGGCCGTAACCTTTCGACCGGCGCGGAGATCGACATTCCTGCGCGCAACGTGCCGAAGTTCTCGGCCGGCAAGGGCTTGAAGGACGCCGTAAACGGCTGATCGGATTTGCCAGACGGCAATCACGAAGACGGCCGTCCAGGCTGGTCGAGGGGTTCGGTTCAAGCCGGACCCTTTCGCATTTTCGGGATAGTCGCATCCCTATGTGGTTGTTCGACGGATCGTTCGAGATCGCTGCCGGAGGCGATAGCAGTTTAGCAGTCTAGATGGCGGCCGCTGTCATGCGGCTGTCATCCCCATCGCGCAGAACCTCATGCATCGCGTGTTCGACACATGGGGAAATTATATGACCAACCGATCACTGAGTGCGGTATTTACCGCCGTGCTTCTCGCATCTGCAGCTTTTCCGGCCGCCGCGGAACCCGTCTTCAACCGGATTGCCTCGTTCGCCGTGGCCGACAATATGCCCGACGGTGTGGATCCCAAGGCGCCGACCTCCTCGGAAATCATCACGGCAACGGCGGATGGCAACACGCTCGTCTATTCCGACAGCCCGATGCGGGCGGTCGGCTTCATCGACATCACAGACGCCAAGGCGCCGAAGGCCGCCGGCACGGTGGTCTTTGAAGGCGAGCCGACCTCGGTTGCGGTCGTCGGCGGCAAGGCGCTGGTCGCCGTCAACACCCGCGAGAGCTTCGTGAAGCCATCCGGCCTGCTGGCGACCGTCGACATCGCAACGCGCAAAACCGGGGCGACCTGTGACCTCGGCGGCCAGCCGGACTCGATCGCAATCAACAGGGACGGCACGCTTGCTGCAATCGCGATCGAGAACGAGCGCGATGAGGACCTGAATGACGGCGCGCTGCCGCAATTGCCGGCTGGCGATCTGGTCATTCTGTCGCTGAAGGACGGCGTGCCGGATTGCGCAACGGTCAAGCGCGTCGCACTGACGGGGCTTGCCGAAATCGGCGGCGATGATCCGGAGCCGGAATTCGTCTCCTTCAACGGCCAGGACGAAATCGCCCTGACCCTGCAAGAGAACAACCACATCGTCATTATCGACGCCAAGAGCGGGACGGTGAAGGGCCACTTCTCGGCCGGCGCCGTCGACCTCAAGAACATCGATACGAAGAAGGACGGCGCTATTTCCTTCACCGGAAAGAAGGACGGACAGAAGCGCGAGCCGGATGCGGTGAATTGGCTCGACGACAACCGGTTGGTCGTTGCCAACGAAGGCGACTACGAAGGCGGCAGCCGCGGCTTCACGATCTTCGACAAGACCGGCAAGGTGCTTTACGAGAGCGGCCCCTCCTTCGAGCACGCGATCGCCGCGATCGGCCACTATCCGGACAAGCGCAACTCCAAGGGTGTCGAGCCGGAGGGCCTTGAAGCGGCGACGTTCGGTGACGACAACCTTTTCTTCGTGCTCGCTGAGCGCGCCTCGATCGTCGGGGTCTACAAGGACACCGGCGCGGAGCCCGAACTGCTGCAGTTGCTGCCTTCGGGCATCGGTCCTGAGGGCGCGGTCGCCATTCCCGCACGCAACCTGTTCGTGACCGCCAACGAGACCGATCTCGTCGAGGACGGCGGCGCCCGGTCGCATGTGATGATCTACGAGCGCGCGGAAGGCGTGGCGGCCTATCCACAGATCAGGTCGGCGGACAAGGACGGTCTGCCGGTCGGTTTTGGCGCGCTGTCCGGCTTGGCTGCCGACAAGGACGAGCCCGGGAAGCTTTTTGCCGTCAGCGATTCCGTCTATTCGTCCGACCCGGCGATCTTCACCATCGACGCAACGCAGTCGCCGGCGCTGATCACCGACAAGCTCACCATCACCCGCGACGGCGCCCCGGCCCAGAAGCTCGACATCGAAGGCATTGCCAGTGACGGGGAGGGCGGTTTCTGGCTCGCCTCCGAAGGCAATGCCGACAAGCTCTTTGCAAACGCACTGCTGCGCGTGAACAAGAAAGGCGAGATCAAGAAGGAGATCGCCATCCCTGCCGAGCTTCGCGCCGGTGAGACGCGATTCGGTTTCGAGGGCATCACCAGCGTCGGCGAGGGTGACGACATGGTGCTGTGGATGGCGGTGCAGCGCGAATGGAAGGACGACGACAAGGGCTTCGTCAAACTCGTCTCGTACAAGCCTTCGACCGAAGAATGGGGTGCCGTCCGCTATCCGCTGGAGCAGGCGGGCAAGGGCTGGGTCGGCCTGTCGGAAATCACCGTCAACGGCGACTATGCCTATGTCATCGAGCGCGACAACCTGATCGGCAAGGAAGCAAAGCTGAAGAAGCTCTATCGCGTGGCTTTGTCGGACCTGAAGCCTGCCAAGCTGGGTGAGGCGCTCCCGGTCATCAAGAAGGAAGAGGTGCGGGACTTCATTCCCGATCTCAAGGCGCTGAACGGCTATGTCGTCGACAAGGTCGAAGGCTTTACGATCGACGCGGCCGGCAATGGCTATGTCGTGACCGACAACGACGGTGTCGATGGTTCCTCGGGCGAGACGCTGTTCTTCGGCATCGGCCCGATGAACGCGATGTAAGACACCCTGAAAGCAGCGAGGGCCGGGAAATTTCTTCCGGCCCTCAGTTCAGCGTCTGCGTCGATGTGCCAAGACTGCCCAAAAATTTCAGGCAGGAACCTCATGGGTTCGAAGCGTTGACCCATGGCGTTGATTGCGGGCCTGCTGCAGCTCTTCGGTCCGGGCGCTCAGGCAGCGAAGAATTTCCGCCAGTTGATCCTTCTGCTCCTCGGTCAGTGCCGTGAAGATCGCTTCAATCGTCTTGTGCTGCGGCTGCTGGGCGGCATTGATGATGGCAAGCCCGGTTTCGGTGATGGATACGATTTTGGCGCGACGATCCGTGGGATCCGGCTCACGCACCACCAGCTTGTCCCGCTCGAGGCCGTCGATGGCCTCCGTCACCGTTCGCGGCGCAAAGCCGAGCGCCGAGGCGATGTCGGTCGAGCGCTGCGGTCCCTGGCACGAAAGAAGAAGCAGGAACTTGCTGCGGGCAAGAGACACGCCCTCATCCATCATGCACTCGTTCACCAGACGGCTGACCTGATGGTAGAGCTTGAACATGCCCTGCGCGATATCGATCGTGTCATTCATGAGATCGGAATATAGGTATATTGAGGGACCATGTCAAAAGATTTGCCTCAGCGCGGGCATGTTCCGGCACAAACATTGAACAATGCGCGGAAACGTTGAAGCCGCCACCCGACATTGAGCAGCGTATAACCTGAGGATCCGCCGCTTCGAGCATTGACCGGGCGTGACCCGCGGGGGAATGTCAGGCATGCCCTTCCGCTTCGTCCACACCGCCGATCTTCATCTCGATTCGCCGATTGCCTCGCTGGCCCTGCGCAACGAAGAGCTGGCGACGCTTGTGCGCGGCGCGACCCGGCGAACGCTGGAGCGGATCGTCGACCTGTGCATTTCCGAGCAGGTCGACGCGCTGCTGATTGCGGGTGATCTCTATGACGGTTCACAGACGTCGATGGCGACCGCGCTGTTTCTCGTGGCGCAGATGCGGCGTCTGGAGGCGGCGGGGGTGCGCGTCTTCGTCATCCGCGGAAATCATGACGCGCAGTCGCAGATCACCCGTGAACTGACCTTTCCGGCGAACGTTCACGTCTTCGACGGGCGCGGCCGGACGGTGAGGGCGGGAGCGCTCGCCAACGGCCGCGAGATCCATGTGCACGGTGTCAGCTTCGGGCAGCCGCATGCACCGGCGAGCCTGCTGCCGAGCTTCAAGGCACCGCTGCCGGACGCGGTCAACATCGGCATGCTGCACACGAGCCTTGCCGGTTCGAGCCGGCACGACAACTACGCGCCCGCCGGCGTTGCCGATCTCGCGGGCCACGGTTTCGACTATTGGGCGCTCGGGCATATCCACCAGCGCGCCGTTCACTGCGAGCAGCCGATGATCGTCATGCCCGGCATCCCCCAGGGGCGCGATATCAACGAGGCCGGTGCGAAGTCCGTCACCCTCATCACGGTCGATGACGATGGCCGTTTCTCGGCCGAGGAGCATTTCCTGGCGATTGCCGCATTCGAGCGTGTTTCGATCGACATCGCCGGCGTCGAGGAGTGGACCGCGATGCTTCGCAGCGTCCGGCTCGCTCTGGAGCAAGCCAAGGCCGGAGCCCGTGCTGACCATCTCGTCTGCCGGGTTACACTTCTGGGCGCTACTCCGCTCGGCTGGCGCCTGCGCCGCGACCACGACCTGCTGGCTGGCGAACTGCAGGCGGTTGCCGAAAGCGTCGGCAACTGCTGGATCGAAGCCGTCGAGGTTGCCGTCGTTCCGCCGCAGGTGGACGACGCGCCCGCAGGTTTTGGCGCACTCGCCGAACTGGCGGCGCTCGTGGAGCGCGAAATCCTGCCATCGCATGCCTACCGGGAGGAACTGCGCGACACCCTGGCGAGCCTCATGTCACAGTTGCCGCGCGAGGTTCGCGATCTTCTCGGGGCCGACGAGGCCGCTGAAAAGGACCTGCTGACGCATGCGGCCGAGCGCGGCGTGGCGGAAATCCTGCCCCGACTGGCGGCGGTCCGCGAAGGAGACGGTGCCTGATGCGTCTCAACCGGCTGGACCTTTCCCGCTACGGCAAGTTTACCGACAAGCAGCTCGATTTCGGGGCGCCCCGATCCGGGAAGGCGGATTTTCACCTCGTCTACGGTCCGAACGAAGCTGGCAAGTCGACGCTGTTTTCCGCCTATCTCGATCTGCTCTTCGGCATCGAGCCGCAGAGCGCCTATGACTTTCTCCACCCGTATTCGACGATGCGGATCGGTGGCAATATCTCGATCGGGCCCGAGCACCATGAGATCGTCCGCCTGAAGCGACGACAGGGCTCGCTGGTCGGACCGGACGATCGAGTTCTGCCGGAGACGCTGTTTGCGCCGGTTCTCGGCGCCATGGACCGCCAGGCCTACAGGATGATGTTCTCGCTCGACGACGACAGCATCGAGCGCGGCGGCGAGGGCATCCTCAAGAGCGAGGGCGAACTTGGGGCGCTGCTGTTTTCCGCAAACTCGGGACTCTCGGACATCGGCCAAGCGCTGGAGCGGTTGAAGGCCGAAGCGGACGCATTCTTCCGTCCGCAGGCGCGCAAGCACGACCTCGCGGCGAGGAAGGCGGAGATCGAGGCACTGCGCGAGGAACGCAAGGCACTCGACGTCGCCGCCCGCGACTATGGCATGCTGACACGCGAGCTGGCGGCGTCGACCGAACGCTACGAAGCCGCGCAACTGGCACGCGCGCAGACCGATGCGGCGATCAAGGCCCTGGAGCGACGCCTTGCGGCAATGCCGCACCTCGCACGGCTGAAAGAGATTCGGGCCCGCCTTGCTGAATTCGATGGCGGAGCGGCGCCACCCAAGGAGTGGACCGGGCTCGTCGGCCAGCTCCTGCGGGACGGGGTGGAACTGTCGGCCCGCATCGATCGGCTGGCCGCCGAGCGGGAGCAGCGCCGCACGGAACTCGATGAGATCGTCTCCGATCCCGTGGTTCTCGCCGCCGAAGCGAAGATCGAATCCCTCTCCGGTTCGGCACTGGAGGCGCGCTACCGCACGGCGCAAATGGACCTGGCGGGTCGCATCGCCGAACGCGACCGTGTCGACGCCGAGATCGAGGAAAAGCGGGTCCTGCTCGGGCTGCCGGCTGGCATCGACGTGCTTTCGCTGGTGCTTGCGCCGGACAGGGCCGAGGCGCTTTCCGCGCTGCTCGCCCGCCGGTCCGGGCTGGAGGAGCGTGTCGCCGCGGCACGGCGCGAAGCCGAAGAAGCGATACGCGCCCGCGAAGCCGAGCGTGCAGCGGCGGCGACCCTTGCTGCCGCAGAGCCGCATCCGGGCGAAGATGATCGCACCATGCTGATCGGGCTGGTGCGTGCGGCCAAGCTCAACGCGCTGTCAACGCGGTTGCGCGACGCCGAGCGAGATGTGGCTGTCGCGGAAGCTGCTCTGGAGGCCAACCGGGCGCAGTTGTCGACCTGGAAGGGCGACGTCGTGGGGCTCAGGGCGCTGGACGTCCCTGGCAGGGAGGTGCTGGAAACTCTGCGGCAGGCGGCGCGGCGCCTTGGCGACGCGGCGATGAAAGCCGCTGAACAGGCGCGTGCGCTGACACAGGAACTTGCCATCCAGCGCGCGGGAATCGAACGGCTGCGCCAGAGCGGCGCACTGGTCAGCGACGATGAGGCGACCGCGTTGCGCGCGGCACGTGATGCGGCCTGGAACGAGCACCGCGCGGCATATGACGCCGTGACTGCCGATCGGTTCGAGACAGCGCTGCGAGAGAACGACCTTGCCGTCGAGCTGAGGCTCGCGCAGGCGGACCGCTTGTCGGAATTGCGCCTGACCGAGCGGGCGATGGCGGAAAACGAGGTGCGGCTGGAGGCGGTGCGCACGGATCTCCGTCGTGTCCGCGACGAGGGGGATGTGCTTGCCGGACGCATCGGGGCGATCGTTGCGCATCTGGGATGGCTGGACGCCCGGCATCGCGGCGGCGACGCAACGGGCGCGGCTTCCGTTGGCGTCCTGTCGCGCCGCCCGGCCGTCGTCGCAGCCGCATCTTTGAGCGCTGCGGCTGCACCGGTTGCAGCTGTCTGCGAGACGGATGACGACCGCGACGAGGCGGTCGACCTGGAGACGATCGCCGCCACGCTCGAGTGGTCGCACGCGAAGCTGGACGCGATCGAGGCCTGGCTCGGCCGCCGAGCCTCGGCAATCGCCGCCGCCGACCTGCTTGCAGAACGTGTTGCCGCCTTTGCCGTCGCCAGGCGCGAGGCGAGCGAACTGGCGGGGCGGCTTTCGCAGGTGCTCGGTCAGCCGGAGCCGGCGGAACCCTCCGCTGCTGCCCTGGATGAGCTTCTGGTGCGGGCGGAAGATCACGCGACCGCGCTGGGCGAAGGTCTTGCGCGACGCCGGAATGCGCTCGACGCGCTGGCGCAGGCCGAAGCGCGATGTTCCGAGCGAGAGAATGTCAAGCAAAGGGCGGAGGCGGAGATCGAGGCCTGGTCGGCGGCGTGGGAAAGGGCATGCGCGGATACCTGGCTTTCCAGTGACGGCGTCGCGATCGACGCATCGCGGGCGGGTGCGCTGTTGCCGGTCGTTCACGCCGTCTCGCGGCTTGTCGATTCGCGGCGCGATCTCGACCGCCGGATCGATGGTATGCGCCGCGACCAGGCGGACTACGGCCGCATGGCGGACGAGCTTGCCGATGCGGTGGGCGAGGGTCGGCAAGCGGATCCGCTGGCGCTGGTGCAGGCGCTGGCAAACCGTCTGCGGGCAGCCACGGAAGCGGAGGCCCGCCGCCAGCGTCTGCAGGTCGATCTCGAACGGCTCGACCAGGAGGGGCGCGAACTCGATCATCGCCTGGCAGTTCAAGAGCAGCGGACGAGGGAAATCTGCTCGGCGCTGAACTGCGAAACGCTGACGGAGGCGTCTTTCGCTCTGGATCAGTTTCGCAAGCGCGAAGACCTGCGCGAGCGAGCCGACGAGGCTGCGCATGATCTCGCTCGCAGCATGCTGACGCCGACGGCGGACGCGGCCGAAGCGGAGCTTGCGGCAACCGACGAAGCCGAAATCCTCTCCGAACTTGGCCTCCTCCGCTCGGTGCATGAGGATCAGGACCGTGAAATCCGCGAACTGCACACCGCCAGGACAAGGGCGGCGGACGCGCTGGCTGCGATCGGCGGGGACGGCAGGGTGGCCGCGCTCGAGGAAAGACGGCGCACGCTGATCATCGACCTGGCCGAGCGGGCAAAAGACTACCTCACTGCCCGGGCGGGCATCGCGGCTGCCGACGCCGCGTTGCGGCTTTATCGCGAGCGGCACCGCAGCGCGATGATGCGCCATGCCTCCGACGCGTTTCGCACGATCACGGGCGGCGAATACAGCGGTTTGTCCACGGTCATGGAAAAGGAGCAGGAGGTGCTCGTTGCCGCCGCTGCCGCGGGAGGCACGAAGCTCGCGCGCGAGCTCTCCAAGGGGACGCGCTTCCAGCTCTACCTGGCGCTGCGGGTCGCCGGCTATCACGAAGTCGCAGCCAACCGCGAAATCCTGCCCTTCATTGCCGACGACATCATGGAAACCTTTGACGACGGCCGTTCGCTGAATGCGTTCCGGTTGATGGCGGACATGTCGAGGGTCGGGCAGGTCATCTACCTCACCCACCACCAGCACTTGCGCGACATCGCGCGACAAGCCTGCCCCGAGGTGGTCATCCACGATCTTTAGCCCGGCGCCTGGCGCCGGAATTCAAGGGATCGCTTGTCCAAAACCGGGCCCGGGGTTGACTTGACGAACCGCCAATGGTTCTTGGCACGATGCTTCGCACCTTGTCCGAAGCGTCGACGGGCATAGGGTATGACGGATCAGCAGCAGAGTGTCGCAAGGGAAGGGCAACGGGGATTCCTCGGTGCGCTGCTTCTCATGCTCGCTCTGGTCGTCGGCCAGTTCGTCACCCTGGAGCGCAAGATCTCATTCCGGCCCGGTGCTGAGCCGGCGGTGGCTCGCACAGCAGCCGAGAGGGCATCCAGCCGCGGCGCGCTGCCGCGGCCGCTGTCGGCCGGCGGCGGGGCGAGCAGCAGCGACAAGTGGCTGATTTCGAGTGGCGACCGCCGTCTTGCCAAGGCCAAGTCAGCCGGCAGCGGCGGCGACCCCTCCACCGATCCGGCCTTCGTCGTTTCCGACGAATTCGTACCCGTCGCACCTCGGCCCTACGCACGGGTGGTGGTATCATTCGCCGATGCCATCCCGGCCGGCACGCCGCGGCACGATTTCGAGGGAAGGGCGCCGCCCGCGCGTCTTCTCTGAGGCCCAAGGGGCCAAAGCAGGCGCCACGGCGCCGCAGTTTCCGACTATACCGGCGCCGCAAGGCTGCATGCCCAGGGCGCCATCGCACATGAAGCGGAATATTCCATGCGCACATCCAAATGGGCCCTCGCGGCCTATCTCGCCATCATCTTCTTCGGCATTCTGACGGCCGTTCCCAACATCCTCACTCCGGCGCAACTGGAGAAGTTCGGCGGCTATCTGCCCGCCAAGCCGGTGACCCTCGGTCTCGACCTGAAGGGCGGTTCGCACCTCGTGCTCGAGGTCGATTCGGCAGCGCTGACCAAGGCGCGCATGGACGTTCTGCTGAACGACGTGCGCGGCATCCTGCGCACCGCGGGCGAGCGCGCATCGGGCGCGCGGCTGAACGGCAACACGCTCGTCATCACCCCCACCGATCAGGCGGCCTTCGACAAGGTGCTGCCGGAAGTGCGCAAGCTGGCGGCCCCTGCCGGCGCGCTCGGCTTCGGCACGACGGCTCCGGACATCGACGTCCAGACCTCGGGCAACACCATCAGCGTGACGCTGACCGAGGCCGGTCTCAACGACCGCATGACGGCCGCCGTCGACCAGAGCCTCGAGATCATCCGCCGCCGCGTCGACCAGGTCGGCGTGGCCGAACCGCTTATCCAGCGCGTCGGCGGCGACCGCATCCTCGTCCAGCTTCCGGGCCTGCAGGATCCGACGCGGCTTCGACAGTTGCTCGGCTCGACCGCGCAGATGAGCTTCCACATGCTGGACGGGTCGGTTGATCCGAACGGTGTCGCGCCGCGCGGCGTGACGATCCTTCCGGGCGCCAACGACGGCCAGAAATATGCGATCGAGGATCGCGTTGCCATCTCCGGCGATCGTCTTGCCGACGCCAAGGCCGGCTTCGACCAGCGCACCAACGAGCCGATCGTCTCGTTTACCTTCGACACGACCGGCGCGCGCCAGTTCGCCGAGATCACCAAGGCAAATGTCGGCCGTCCGTTCGCCATCGTCCTCGATGGCAAGGTGCTGACCGCACCCGTCATCCGCGAGCCGATCCTCGGCGGCCAGGGCCAGATCAGCGGCAACTTCACCCCGCAGGAAGCAACCGTGCTGTCGGCACTGCTGCGTTCGGGCGCGCTGCCGGCGCCGCTCACCATCATCGAGGAGCGCACCGTCGGTCCGAACCTCGGAAGCGATTCGATCCGCATGGGCCTGTATACTGGTCTCGCCGGGCTCGCCCTGGTCGTCGGCCTGATGGTCGGCCTCTACAGCGCCTGGGGCCTGATCGCCGTCGTCGGCCTGATCCTGCACACCGTCATGACCATCGGTACCCTCGGCCTGCTCGGCTCGACGCTGACCTTGCCCGGCATCGCCGGTATCATCCTCGGCATCGGCATGGCGGTCGACGCCAACATTCTCATCAACGCCCGTATCCGCGAGGAAACGGCGTCCGGCTCCGGCGCCATGAAGGCGCTCGACGTCGGCTTCAACAAGGCCTACGCGACCATCGTCGACGGCAACATGACGACGATGGTCGGCATGATCCTGCTCTTCATGTTCGGGAGCGGTCCGGTGCGCGGCTTCGCGATCACCATGATCATCGGGCTCGCGATCTCGATGTTCACCTCGATCACCGTCGTTCGGCTGCTGATGCGCGAGGTGGTCGTGCGCCGCAAGATGAAGACGATCCAGATCCATTCGGTCATCGGCGCGGTCCGCAGCATCCCGAGCTTCTCCTTCATGCGCGGCCGCTTCATCGCGATCGGCGTGTCGGCCGTCCTTTCGATCAGCTCGATCATCCTCTTCTTCACCCCCGGTCTGAACTACGGCATCGATTTCGTCGGCGGCATCCAGGTCGAGGCGACGTCCAAGGCGCCGATCGAGCTTGCGACCCTTCGCGATAAGATGGAGGGGCTGAACCTCGGCGAGGTGGCCTTGCAGGAATTCGGCCAGGGCACCTCGGTGCTGATCCGCGTCCAGCGGCAGCCCGGCGGAGAGGAGGCGCAGACGGCGGCGCTGAACCAGATGCGCCAGGGCGTTGCGGAGGTGATCCCGGATGCGAGCTTCGAGCGCACGGAGGTCGTCGGTCCGACCGTCAGTTCCGAGCTTGCCCGCTCCGGCTTCCTCGCCGTCGGCCTCGGCATGCTGGCGATCCTGTTCTACATCTGGTGGCGCTTCGAGTGGCACTTTGCGGTCGGCGCGATCGCGACGCTCGTCCTCGACATCACCAAGATGATCGGCTTCTTCTCGCTCCTGCAGATTGACTTCAACCTGACCGCGATTGCCGCGGTGCTGACGCTGATCGGCTACTCGGTGAACGACAAGGTGGTGGTGTACGACCGCATGCGCGAAAACCTGCGCAAGTACAAGTCGATGCCCTTCTCCGACCTGATCGACCTGTCGATCAACCAGGTGATCATGCGATGCATCTTCACCTCGGTCGCCGTCGTCGTCTGCCTGCTGCCGATGGCGATCTGGGGCGGCGACACGGTCAAGCCGTTCGCCTGGCCGATGATCTTCGGCGTCGTCGTCGCCACGTCGTCGTCGATCTACATCGGCGGGCCGATCCTGCTGTTCCTGTCCCGCTGGTGGAAGGACCGCGAGGGCGGCCGCCTTCCGACCGCTGCCGAAGGTCAGGCAGCCCTCGAGGAAAAATGAGGAGGGGCGCTCCGGCGCCCGCCTTCTCTGCCGCAAGGCCGGTCGCGGACACCGGCTTTGCCGCAGTTTATGCGTCAGGCCCTCGGGCGATCTACGTCCGCACATGCTTTGCAGCTTGAACAGTGCCAAGCGTCAGGTGGGGGGCTGACTTCGTCGTAGGCGCGACGACACCCTCGTCACCTGTCCGGTATTGCCCAAACCGCGCCGTTTTTTGCTGAATGTTGGTACAGGCATATACCAATCCAGAAGGGGTGCTCATGGCTGATTCGTCGAAACGGCTGCGTATCCTCGTGCTTTTTGGCGGGCGTTCGGCCGAGCACGACGTGTCGATACTGTCCGCCACCAACGTCATGCGGGCGCTGGAACCTGCGAAATATGACGCGGTTCCGGTATTTGTCAGCCGCGACGGGCAATGGCTGCTGAGCCGCTTCGACGGTGGCGAACTGGCAAAGCCTTCGAGTGGTACGGAAGTTTGCCTGGTCCCCGGCGGATTTGGGCGATTGATAGCGATCCCGACCGACGGCGCACCGCACGAACTGCCGAAGGTCGACATCGTGTTTCCGGTTCTGCATGGCCAGCATGGCGAGGATGGCTCGGTGCAGGGGGGCGTCGAGGTCGCCTGCGTGCCGCTCGCCGGTTGCGGCGTTCTCGGTTCGGCCACGGCCCTCGATAAGGACATCGCCAAGCGGCTGTTGAACGAGGCGGGCCTGCCGACCGCGCGGTCGGTGACGATCCGCCACGGAGCGGCGCCAACCCTTGCTGAACTGAAGGACGCGCTCGGGCTTCCGGTGTTCATCAAGCCGGCCCGACAGGGCTCCTCCGTCGGTGTCAGCAAGGTTTCCGACGAATCGGAATACGAATCGGCGCTCTCCGAAGGGTTCATCCACGACCGCAAGCTGCTGGCCGAAGAATTCGTCCGCGGACGCGAGATCGAATGCAGCGTGTTGGAGGGGGAAAATGGCGGCCTCTTCGTCTCCCGCCCCGGCGAAATCGTGCCGGCCGAAAGCCACGGCTTCTACAGCTATGACGCCAAGTACATCGATGCGGACGGTGCGGCGCTGAAGGTGCCGGCCGATTTGCCGCAAGAGATCGAGGACAGGATCCGCGACGTTGCGGCGAAGGCGTTTCAGGCGCTTGGGTGCGACGGCATGGCTCGGGTCGATTTCTTCCTGACGCCGGACATGCGTTTCCTTGTGAACGAGGTCAACACCATCCCCGGCTTCACCGACATCAGCATGTATCCGAAAGCCATGGCCGCAAGCGGCGTCAGCTATCCCGAGCTTATCGACCGACTGGTCGCGCATGGACTCGCGCGTGCCGCCCGTGTGGTCTGAGGACGGGCGCGCTTCGCGTTTGCCGTGCGGTGGTTTCAGCCAAACCGATCCGGCGAAAAGGCGTTCGGGTCAATCCTCTCGCGCGCAAAAACGTCCGGCAGCGGTTGGCCGATGATCAGACCCGCCGCGAGTTGGCCCAGCGCCGGCGAGGTCAGGATACCGTAGCCGCCCTGGCCGGCGAGCCAGAAGAAGGATGGGTTGTCCCTGGCCGGACCGACCACCGGCAACCGATCGGCCGCGAAGCTGCGCATGCCGGCCCAACTGCTGGCGATGCGGCCGATCTTCAGGTTGGTAGCCTCTTCGAGGTAGTGGGCGGCATAGGCGATGTCGAGTTCCTCCGGCTGCACGTCGGCGGGCTCGCAGGGTGTCTCATCCGCGGGGGAGGCGAGCAGCCGGCCGGCATCCGGCTTGAAGTAATAGGTCTCGTCGATCTCATTGATCTCGGGCAGCGCCGCGACATCGATGTCGGCAGGGAGGTCGACGGTGATTGCGGTGCGACGGTGGGGGACGATGCCCGCCGAGACAACGCCGCAGCGCTCGGCCACCGTGTCCGCCCAGCCGCCGCTCGCATTGACGATTATGTCGGCCGTGATTGTGCCGGTCGAGGTTTCCACTTTCCACCGCCCGTCTTCCTGGCGTGCGGCGAGCAGTTCGGTCCCCGTCACGAGTTCGGCGCCGGCGCGCCGGGCGGAGCGCGCATATCCCTGGAGCAAGGCATCGACATCGATGTCCCAATAGTCGGGATCGAAATAGGCGGCGGTCACATAGTCCGGATCGAGGAAGGGCGCGCGCTGCAGCGCCTCCTCGACGGTCAGGGCCACAACGGCCACCCCGTCTGCCTCGGCCTTGCGGCGGGCTTGCGCGATGGTCTCCTCCTTGCCGGCGGGGCCGATCCACAGGCTGCCGCGTGCCGTCAGCAGCGGGACGGTGGCGAAACCCGCCGGCGGGTTTTCCATGAAGGCGCGGCTGATGCGTGCGAGCGCGTTAACCTCGGGGGCGTTGTCGCGCAACGTGAACTCGGCGGCGGACCGGCCGGTGCTGTGATAGCCATGCGCCGTTTCACGCTCCAGCACGACAACAGTTCGCGACGGGGCCAGAAAGTGCGCCAGCGACAGGCCTGCGATCCCGCCACCGACGATAGCTACGTCATAAGTCTGCATGATCTTTCCCGTCCAGTTGGTTGCGTGCGGTCGCGACCATCTTATGGCCGATTGCCAACGCCAGCGTCGTACGGTGCGACAATCGAGCAATGTCTAGGCGAGCCGTAATCCCCGTTCAAATTTATAGCCCTGAAGACGGCTATAAATGCGGTTTATGCGCCGGGATGCCGCCAGAGGGGCACCTCGCTCATGTGGGCGAGGAAGGCCCGCTCGGCGGCATTGAGGGTCGCGCTGGGGTTGGTGATGCGGAACGTTTCCGTTTGCGGCAGGTCGCCATAGGGCGGCAACTGCCAGAGGTCGCCGGCCATTCGGGCCGGGCCGGTCAGGTGCACCGGGAGCATTCCGATGCCGGCATTGGCGACGACGAGGCGCATGACCTCCTCCACGTTGAAGGCAATCGCGCGCACCTCCTGGCCGAAGGAGCCGACCGCCCGCACGGCGGTAACCGGCCCCATGTGCGGACCGCCGAGCACGTCGGATATGAAGCTGACATAGGGCTCGCCCCGCAGTTCCTCGATGCGCACGCCTTCGACGCCGAAGAGCCGGTGGCCGCGGCCGCAATAGAGCGCATAGGTCTCGATGCAGAAGGGCGTCCTGTCGAGCCCTGCGGGGATTATCCCGTCGGAAATTCCGAGTGTGGCGATGCCGCGTTCCACCGAGCGGATGACATCGGAGGTCGTCTCCACCCGGACCCCGGCGGTGACGCGCGGATGCTGCCGGAAGAACGAGGCTAGCGCCCGGTCCCAGTCCGGGTTCAGGGCGTGGCTGACCGTGTGGATGGTGATATGGCCGGAAACCTCTTCGCCGGTCGGCTCCATCGCCTCGGGCAGGCGGACGACGGAGGTGAAGATGTCGCGGCAGAGCGCATGGAGCCGTTCGCCCGCGTCGGTGAGCTCGAACCGTCCCGGTCGCCTGTCGATCAGCTTGTAGCCGACCGTCTGTTCCAGTCGCTTCAGCGCCATGCTGACGGCGGGCTGCTGCAGGAGAAGCCGGTTTGCTGCCTTCGTGATGCTGCCTTCCTCGACCAGGACGACGAAGGTGCGCAGCAGGTTCCAGTCGAGATTGTGGGCGAAGCGTTCGAGACGGTTGATCGGCATGGCCGGACGCTAGCGCATAAGGCCGGCAATCAGAACGGTTTTTTCAAACCGTGACAAAAATGGGCCGGGGGCGCTTCCGCCGCCGGCCCCGAATACCGGGACGAGCCGGTCTCACTTCATCGTGTAGACGTCGATGGCGAAGTACTTGTCGTTAATCTTCTGGTAGGTGCCGTCGGCGCGGATGTCCTTCAGCGCCTGGTTCAGCCTTTCGCGCAGGGCGTTGTCCTCCTGGCGCACCGCGATGCCGACGCCGTCGCCGACGAACTTCTTGTCGGTGATCGGTTCGCCGATCAGCTCGCAGCAGGCCTTGCCGTCCTCGTTCTTCGTCACCCAGTCGAGCAACGGGATCATGTCGCCGACCTGAACATCGAGGCGGCCGTTGGCCATGTCAAGGTTCACCTCGTCCTGCGTCGGGTACAGCTTGATGTCGGCATCGGGATACATGGCGGTGACATAGTTGGCCTGCGTCGTGCCGGACTGGGCGCCGATCGTCTTGCCCTTCATGCCTTCATTGGTGAAATCGGTGATGTTGGCGCCCTTCGGGGCGGCATGGGTCATGGCGGCGAGATAGTAGGGATCGGTGAAGGACACCTGCTTCTTGCGTTCGTCGGTGATGAACATCGACGCGATGATCATGTCGTATTTCTTGGCCTGCAGGCCGGGAATGATGCCGTCCCAGTCCTGGGCCACGACTTCGCATTCGACCTTCATCTTGGCGCACAGCGCAAGCCCGATATCGACGTCGAAACCGCCGAGCTTTCCTGCGGAGTCCTGATAGTTGAAAGGCGGGTACGCGCCTTCCGTTCCGATCTTCAATGTTTCGGCGGAGGCGGACGCGGCAAGCAAGGTTGTGGCGGCAAATGCCAAGGCGACGAGCTTCTTCTGCATGACTATTCCCCTGTTTTCTGAGTTATTCGCAGTCGGTGCGGTGAGCCTAGCGCCGCGCCCGGCATAAACGAAATAGATAGGCATTATAGCAGATATTGTTTCGACTTATGCGCGCGCCGTTCATCCGCTGGCTGCGCGGAACCCGAAAGACATCAGGCCTGGGTCAAGCGGATGAGATAGCCTTCCACCGGCATGTCCGTCGTCAGCAGCACGACGCCCTCGATGAAGACGCAGTCGAACCGGCGCAGCTCGGCGGCGTGGCTGCCGATATCCACGCGCAGATCGCCGAGCGAAATCAACATCGTCACCCCGCCCGGGGCGTCGAAATGCCGTTGGCCCTCGAAGTGCCATCGTTCCACCCGGTGGCTCCAGCGCCCGCGTCGGCTCATGACGTTGAGATCGACGATCGGGCCCTTCACCAGCGTTGCGGTGGTCGCAATGTCGCCGGGAAAGGCAAACGGATCGTTTTTGCCGGTCAGCGTGACCGCGGGCCGCCCCTCGATTTCCAGCGTTATGCCCGCGCCTTCAACGATCGCCAGCGTGCGGTCGACATCGGGAAACAGCGAGAAGGGGCCGGCGCGCGCGACGGTCGCCATGCTCACGCGCCAGTCGAAGTCAGAAAGGCCGGCATCCGGCGGAAACACCGATATCTCCGCGGTTTCCCCGTCGCCGTTCTTCCAGCGCATCCGACGAAATTCTTCTGAGCGAACGATGTGCATGGGTTTTTCCCGAAGCAACGTCTGTGGCGGCAGTATACCGCAACAGACCCAAAGAGGGTAACTGAGGCCCGGCATGCCGGGCCTCATCAATTCGCTCAGTTGCCGAGGATGCCCGGCAGGCGAAGACCCTTTTCGCGGGCGCAGTCGAGCGCGATGTCGTAGCCGGCATCGGCGTGGCGCATGACGCCGGTGGCCGGATCGTTCCACAGCACCCGCTCGATGCGGCGGGCCGCATCGTCGGAGCCGTCGCAGCAGATGACCACGCCCGAATGCTGCGAGAAGCCCATGCCGACGCCACCGCCGTGGTGCAGCGACACCCAGGTCGCACCCGACGCGGTGTTGAGCAGGGCGTTCAGCAGCGGCCAGTCGGAAACGGCGTCCGAGCCGTCCTTCATCGCTTCCGTCTCGCGGTTCGGCGAGGCGACCGAGCCGGAGTCCAGGTGGTCGCGGCCGATGACGACCGGGGCCTTCAGCTCGCCGTTCTTGACCATCTCGTTGAAGGCGAGGCCGAGGCGGTGGCGGTCGCCGAGGCCGACCCAGCAGATGCGCGCCGGCAGGCCCTGGAAGGCGATGCGCTCGCGCGCCATTTCCAGCCAGTTGTGCAGGTGCTTGTTGTCGGGCAAAAGCTCCTTCACCTTGGCGTCGGTCTTGTAGATGTCGTCCGGGTCGCCGGACAGCGCCGCCCAGCGGAACGGACCGATGCCGCGGCAGAACAGCGGGCGGATATAGGCCGGAACGAAGCCGGGGAAGGCGAAGGCGTTTTCGAGGCCCTCGTCCTTGGCGACCTGGCGGATGTTGTTGCCGTAGTCGAAGGTCGGGATCCCCATGTCCTGAAAGGCGATCATCGCCTCGACGTGCTCGCGCATCGAGGCGCGCGCCGCCTTCTCGACCGCCTTCGGGTCGCTGACGCGCTTTTCCTTCCACTCCGCCATCGTCCAGCCCTTCGGCAGGTAGCCGTTGACCGGATCGTGCGCCGAGGTCTGGTCGGTGACCATGTCGGGACGGATGCCGCGGCGGACCATCTCCGGCAGGATCTCGGCGGTGTTGCCGAGCAGGCCGACCGACTTCGCCTCGCCGTTCTTCGTCCAGCGGGCGATCATTTCCATCGCCTCGTCCAGCGTCTCGGCCTTCTCGTCGAGGTAGCGGGTGCGCAGGCGGAAGTCGATCGAATCCGGGTTGCACTCGACGGCAAGGCAGGAGGCGCCGGCCATGACGGCGGCGAGCGGCTGGGCGCCGCCCATGCCGCCCAAGCCCCCGGTCAGCACCCACTTGCCCTTGAGGTTGCCGCCGTAGTGCTGGCGGCCGGCCTCGACGAACGTCTCGTAGGTGCCCTGAACGATGCCCTGGGTGCCGATATAGATCCACGAGCCGGCGGTCATCTGGCCGTACATGGCGAGACCCTTCCTGTCGAGCTCGTTGAAGTGGTCCCAGGTGGCCCAGTGCGGCACCAGGTTGGAGTTGGCGATCAGCACGCGCGGCGCATCCTTGTGGGTCTTGAACACGCCGACCGGCTTGCCGGACTGGACGAGCAGCGTCTCGTCCTCGTTGAGGTCCTTCAGCGTCGCGACGATGCTGTCGAAGTCCGCCCAGGTGCGGGCGGCGCGGCCGATGCCGCCGTAGACGACCAGTTCGTGCGGGTTTTCCGCGACGTTTGGGTCGAGGTTGTTCATCAGCATCCTGAGAGGCGCTTCGGTCATCCAGCTCTTGGCGTTGAGCTGGGTGCCCTGGGGGGCGCGAACGTCTCGGATGTTGTGGCGAGGATTGGTCATTGCGGGTCCCTCCGGATCAGTGTTTCAGGCCAGGCGCGATCTGTCCGATCCGCTGGAGAAGGATTTTGAGATGGGTGCGCAGTTGCTCGGCCTTGGTCGGCTCGTAAGCGAACGGCGGGGTTTCGGAGATCAGATGCGTGGATTGCGCCAGTTCCATCTGGATCGCGTGCACGCCCGTATCCGGCTTGCCGTAATGGCGGGTGGTCCAGCCGCCCTTGAAGCGGCCATTGAGGACGCTGGTATAGCCCTCGGCCTTGGCGGCGACTTCGACCGCGGCCGCCTCGATCGCCGGATGGCAGGTCTTGCCCATGTCCGTGCCGATGTTGAAGTCCGGCAGCTTGCCTTCGAACAGGAAGGGGATGTGCGAGCGGATCGAATGGCAGTCATAGAGCACGGCGACCCCATGGATCGCCTTCACCCGCGCGATCTCGGCAGCAAGTGCTGCATGATAGGGGGCATGAAAGTCCCGCAGCCGCGCGGCGATGTCGGCTTCGGTCGGTGCCTCGCCGTCCTTCCAGATCGCCTTGCCGTCGAAATCGGTCTCGGGCACCAGGCCCGTGGTGTTCTGGCCGGGATAGAGGCTTGCACCCTCGGGATCGCGGTTGGCGTCGATGACATAGCGGTGAAATGTCGCCCGCACCGTCGTCACGTTGTCGAGCAGCCCGTCATAGAGTTCGTAAATGTGCCAGTCGGTATCGGCAAGGATGCGGCCGTTGTCGTTCAGCCGCGCCCGGATCGCATCGGGGACGATCGTCCCCGTATGCGGAAAGGCGAGGATGACCGGCGAGGTGCCTTGCCGGACTTCGAAGACGTTGGACATGTCAAAAACCCCCTCTGGCCTGCCGGCCATTTCCCCCACAAGGGGGGAGAAAACGTGCGGCGAGGCTTTGCGTCCTGTCGATGCCAAGCGTAGGCCAAGAAAGCCCCTCCCCCTTGTGGGGAGGGGTTGGGGAGGGGTGTTTCGCGGGCGCGGCCATCGTCAGTCCTCCAGTGCCGGCAGGATGCCGGCGGAAACGGCGGCATTCAGCTTGCCGGAGGCGACGAGATCGCTGGCAACCTTCAGGTCGTCGGCCATGTAGCGGTCTTCCTCGATCGACGGGGAGACGGTGCGGAGCGCCGTGACGGCCTTCTGCAGCTCGGGGCTGGTCGCAAGCGGCGCGCGGCACTCGACGCCCTGGACGGCGGTCAGCGCCTCGATGCCGATGATCGCAAACAGGTTGTCGGTCATCTGCAGCAGGCGGCGGGCACCGTGGCAGGCCATCGAGACGTGGTCTTCCTGGTTGGCCGAGGTCGGGGTGGAATCGACCGATGCAGGATGCGACATCTGCTTGTTCTCGCTCATCAGCGCGGCCGAGGTGACTTCGGCGATCATGAGGCCGGAGTTGAGCCCCGGCTTCTTGGCGAGGAAGGCCGGCAGGCCGTAGGACAGCGCCGGGTCGACGAGCAGCGCGATGCGGCGCTGGGCGATGGCACCGATCTCGCAGATCGCCAGCGCAATCTGGTCGGCGGCGAAGGCTACCGGCTCGGCGTGGAAGTTGCCGCCGGAAACAACCGAATTGTCGGAGAGCACCAGCGGGTTGTCGGTGACCGCGTTGGCTTCGATCTCGAGCGTGCGGGCAACCGAGCGCAACAGATCGAGGCAGGCGCCGTCGACCTGCGGCTGGCAGCGGATGCAGTAGGGGTCCTGCACGCGCTCGTCGCTTTCGATGTGGCTCTGGCGGATGGCCGAGCCCTCGAGCAGGGTGCGGAGTGCGGCGGCGGTGTCGATCTGGCCCCGGTGGCCGCGCAGCGTATGGATGTCCGGATGGAACGGCGCCGAGGAGCCCATCGCCGCGTCCGTCGAAAGGGCGCCGGTGATCAGTGCTGCCTGCGCGGCGCGGTGAGCGCGGAACAGGCCGGCGAGCGCCAGCGCGGTCGAGGTCTGGGTGCCGTTGATCAGCGCCAGGCCTTCCTTGGCGGCGAGCGTCACCGGGGTGAGGCCGGCCCTGTCGAGTGCGCGGGCGCCGCTCATGCGCTCACCGGCGAAGAAGGCCTCGCCGTGTCCCATCATTACCGCCGACATGTGGGCGAGCGGTGCGAGGTCGCCGGAGGCGCCAACCGAGCCCTTCTCCGGGATGACCGGAATGACGCCCTTTTCGAGCATCGCCTCGATCAGGCGGACGATTTCGATGCGGACGCCGGAGGCGCCGCGGCCAAGCGAGACGAGCTTCAGCGCCATGATCAACCGGACAACGTTTTCCGGTAGGGGTGCGCCGACGCCGCAGCAATGCGACAGGATCAGGTTGCGCTGCAGGTTGGCGACGTCGGCGGCGTCGATCTTGATCGAGGCGAGTTTGCCGAAGCCGGTGTTGATGCCGTAGACCGGGGCGTTGCCGGCGGCGATCTCGGCGATGCGGGCGGCGGCCTTCTCGATGCGGGCATCGAAGGAACGATCGAGACGGGCCGGCTCACCGGTCCAGTAGATTGTGGCAAGGTCCTCGAGCGGCACGGAGCCCGGATGAAGAACGATGGTCATGTCGAAAGTCTCTCCCAGTAGCGGCGCGGACGCCGCGAAATGTGTTACCGGCCGCGACGAACGCGCCGGTAGAGCGGATTGAAGCCCATGCGGTAGACAAGCTCCGCGGGCTGGCCGATGTCCCAGAGGACGAAGTCGGCCCACTTCCCGGTTTCGAGCGTTCCCACCTCGTCAACGAGGCCGAGCGCGCGGGCGGCCTCGCGGGTGGTGCCGGCAAGGCACTCCTCGACCGTCATGCCGAACAGGGTCGCCGCCATGTTCATTGTCAGCAGGAGTGAAGTCAGAGGCGAGGTGCCGGGGTTGTTGTCGGTGGCGACGGCCATCTTCACGCCGTGCTCGCGGAAGAGCGCGATCGGCGGCTTCTTCGTCTCGCGGATGAAGTAGAACGCGCCAGGCAGGATGACGGCGACGGTTCCGGCCCTTGCCATGGCGCGCGCCCCGGCAGCGTCGGTGTATTCCAGATGGTCAGCGGACAGCGCGCCGTAGGCGGCGGCGAGTGCCGCCCCCTCCAGGTTGGAGAGCTGGTCGGCGTGCAGCTTGACTGGCAGGCCCAGATTTCTGGCGGCGTCAAAGACACGGGCGATTTCGGCGGGTGAAAAGGCGATGCCCTCGCAGAATCCGTCGACGGCGTCGGCGAGACCTTCGGCGGCGATGGCCGGCAGCATGTCGGACACCACCTTGTCGATATAGGCGGTCTTGTCGCCGTTCATCTCGGCCGGCAGCGCATGCGCGCCGAGGAAGGTCGTGCGGATCGACACGTCCCTCAATTCGCCCAGCTTCCGCGCCGCGCGCAGCGCCTTCATTTCGTTTTCCCGATCGAGCCCATAGCCGGACTTGATCTCGATCGTCGTGACGCCTTCGGCCATCAGCGCGTCGAGCCGTGGCAGGCTCTGGGCGACCAGCTCTTCTTCGCTCGCGGCCCGCAGCGCAGTGACGGAGGAGACGATGCCGCCGCCGGCCCGGGCGATTTCCTCGTAGGAGGCCCCTTCGAGGCGCATCTCGAATTCGTTGGCGCGGTTGCCCGCATGGACAAGGTGGGTGTGGCCGTCGATCAGGCCTGGCGTGATCCACCGGCCCTCGCAATCGATTGGCTCCAGGGCGCGAAGCGCGGCTGGAACGTCGGCCTCCGGACCTGCAAAGGCGATGCGTCCGTCCCGAACGGCAATCGCACCCCGCTCCACAGTCCCCATTCCAGGGCGGTTGGGGTCGAACGTCGTCAGCCGCGCATTGCGCCAGAGGCGCGCTGTCGTGTCTGTTCCCCCGTTCATTTTCGTTTCCGCACTTGCCGCCGGCATTGTTTCTCTCTTCCCTTTGTCGCTCATAATGTATATACATAAACAATCTCGGGCAAGATCGAATTTGCGGTTTGGAGCCGAGGCTGGATGAAGGGGGACACAGTGGCCGTCATTTTCGCGAAGGAGGCGCTGCTTCCGGCAGGTTGGGCGAGGGGAGTTCGCATCCGGCTTGAGGGAGAGCGCATTTCAGCGGTCGAGACAGGCGCCGCCGCCGCCGGCGGGGACGAACACCACGATGCGATCGTGCCCGGCATGGCGAACCTTCACAGCCATGCGTTCCAGCGCGCCATGGCCGGGCTGGCGGAGACGCGCGGCGCCGGCAGCGACAGTTTCTGGAGCTGGCGGGAGGTCATGTATCGTTTCGCGCTGTCCATCGCGCCGGAGCAAGTCGAGGCGGTCGCCGCCCAGCTTTACGTGGAGATGCTGGAGGCCGGCTTTACCCGTGTCGGCGAATTTCACTATCTCCATCACGACGCTGACGGCCGGCCCTATGACGACATCGGCGAGATGGCGGCGCGGATCGCTTCTGCGGCGTCAGAGACTGGGATCGGGCTGACGCTGTTGCCCGTCTTCTATGCCCATTCCGGCTTTGGCGGTGCCGCACCGGGTGAGGGGCAGCGCCGCTTCATCAACGACCGCAAGACCTACGCCAGGCTTCTGGCGCGTTGCCGTGAGCTCACGGCGCGCCTGCCGAGCGGCGTGACCGGCGTCGCGCCGCACAGCCTGCGCGCAGTGACGCCCGACGAGCTCGCCGACGTGGTGGCGATGGCGGATGGTGGGCCGATCCACATCCACATCGCCGAGCAGATGAGGGAGGTCGAGGACTGCCTTGCCTGGTCCGGCAGGCGGCCGGTCGAGTGGCTGCTGGCGAACGCGCCGGTCGATGGCCGCTGGTGCCTGGTCCACGCCACCCACATGACCGCGGCGGAAACGCGCGGCATGGCAGCGACCGGCGCCATTGCCGGCCTTTGCCCGGTCACCGAGGCCAATCTCGGCGACGGCATCTTCCCTGCCGAAGACTTCATCGCCGCCGGCGGCCGCTTCGGCGTCGGCTCCGATTCCAACGTGCTGATCGGTCTTGGCGACGAATTGCGCCAGCTCGAATATTCGCAGCGGCTGGCGCAGCGGGCCCGCAACGTGCTGGCGCTGCCTGGCGGCTCGACCGGCCGGGCGATGTTCGACGGCGCCGTCCTTGGCGGGGCGGCGGCGCTCGGGGCCGCGGGTGGCATCGCGGCAGGCAATTTGGCCGATTTCCTCAGTCTTCGCCCGCGGCACGACCTGCCGATCTCCGGCGACGCACTGCTCGATTCGTGGATCTTCGCTGGCGGTGTGCGGGTCGATTGCGTCTGGGCGCAGGGCAAGAAACAGGTCGAGAACGGACGACATCGCGCGCGGGACACGGTCGCCAGGCGCTTTTCGGCGGCAATGCGTGCACTCGTCGCGTGAGGCGGCGCAGACGGATTGATCCGTCGATCGCGCTTTCGTAGGTTGCGCGGCCGAATATCAACAGCGGGAGGCGACGTCGCCGACATGGATGAAATCGATGCGCCTGCGCCCCCTGTGCTCCGGGAGCCGTCATTGCACCGGCGCATCCTCGATGAGGTGGAAGGCAAGATCCTGTCGGGCGAATGGCCGCCGGGTTTCCGTATCCCCTTTGAACACGAGCTGACCGAGCACTACGGCTGTTCGCGCATGACGGTGAACAAAGCCATCACCGAACTCGTCAAGCGCGGGCTGATCGAGCGGCGGCGCAAGTCCGGAAGTTTCGTCACGCAGCCTCACGCCCAGTCGGCGGTCCTGGAGATCCATGACATCGAGGCGGAGGTGCGCTCCCTGGGGCTGCCGTACCGGTATGAAAGGCTGGCACGGTCAGAGCGGGCGGCAAAAGCTGGAGACCGGAAGTTGCTGGACCTGCCGGCGGGGGCGAAGCTGATCGAGCTCGTCGCACTCCACCATGCGGGTCCGCGTCCGTTCTGCCTCGAGGAGCGAATGATCAATCTGCAGGCCGTGCCCGAGGCGGTAGCGGAGGCTTTTGAAGCCGCGTCCGCCGGCCAATGGCTGCTCGGACAGGTGCCGTGGAGCGCTGCGGAACATCGCATCCGTGCCGTTGCCGCCGGACAGCGTGTCGCCGACGCGCTGCGCATCGCAACCGGCGCGGCCTGCCTGGTGATCGAACGCCGGACCTGGAGCGGTGGTGCCTATATCACCCATGTTCGATTGACCTATCCCGGCGAAAGCCATGAACTGGTCGCCGAATTCGCGCCAACGCATCCGAAGGGATGATCTCACTCGATCGTCAGGACCGAGGATTCCTCCTTCCGCGGGGTTGTCGACGGGGCAAACGGGGAGCGGAAACCGCTGGCATTGGTCAGCGTGATGAAGTCCGTCCCCTTGCCCGTTTCCGCCTCGTAGCCGGCGTCCGATATGGTGATCGAGGCACCGGCGCCGACGAGTTCGGCGACCTGCCGGCGCAGGTCCGTAGGGATGGCGATGCGGTCCAGGGCGCTGGTGATCGGATCCTTCGTGCTCGACACTTCGATCATGGCGGGATCCTTGATGCCGAACCTGCTGCGCACGCTGTAAGGCAGGTCGTTGTCCATCGTCACCCCGAGCCAGTCGATCGTCTTCCCCTCACGGTCGCGGGCGAGCAGGAAGTGTGTTCCGAGCTCGAGTTGCGGCTCCATGATGGTGATATTGCCTTCCAGGATCGGTTCGAAGTTGCTGCGCACGAAAAGCTTGCCGTTCGGGGGCAGGGCGCGGCCTGCCTTGCGGAACACCGCTTCCGCAAGGGCCGGCGTGATGGTCCCATCGACGGCCATTCCCTCCGCCGCCTGGAAGGCGCGGATCGCAGCGATCGTCAGCTCCCCATGCTTCCCGTCCGGAACGCCCGCATCGTAGCCGAGCCCGTTCAGCAAGGCCTGGACGTCCTTGAGCGTGTCGTTTTCGGTCCGGCGTGTCAGGAGGATGCGCACAGGCGCCAAAGGCGGCGTGCGCTCGACGCTTTCGGTGGTGGTGGGCTCGCCGATGGTGACCGGGACGGCGTCGGTCGAGGTCTCCGGCATTGTTGTTCGCAGCGTCGCACCCGAAAGCAGAGCCGTGTCCGTGGTGCGGTGCGCCGGATGGAACAGGGACGGGTGTTCGACGGGCCGGGGTGCGACGTCGCGGCCGGCAACGAGAACGTGGCCGCCGAGACGGGTCATCGTGAACAGTTCCCTTGCGAACTTTCCGGGGATGCGAATGCAGCCATGCGAGGCAGGGTAATCGGGCACCTGATCCGACGCATGCAGGGCGATGCCCGACCAGGTCAGCCGCTGCATGAAGGGCATCGGCGCCTCGTCATAGATGTTGGAGTAGTGCATCGGCTTCTTCTCCAGAATCGAGAAGATGCCGGTTGGCGTGATAAATCCCGGCATGCCGCTGGAGATATTGGTGCTCGCCACCATCCGGTCGCCGTCATAGACCTTCAGCGTCTGCTGGTCCCTCGAGACGATGAGCTGCAAAGGACCTTCGATCGCTGCGGCAAGCGCGGTCGTACCCATCAGGGCGAGGAGACCGATCCCGGTGGCGAGGCGCAAAAGCATGTGTCCCGTCCCTTACGCGATACTGGGGATGCCGAGGCTACAGCCTCAGCCCTTAAGGAAGCCTGTATGATCGCCGATTGTCGCTGCCGCGCAAGCAAGACTGTCGCGTGTCTTTACCCACGATCCTTGCCGAAGGTGTAGCCCGTTTCGACGCTCTTCTTGCCGAACTTGTCGCGCAGGGCGTTCATCGCTGCCTCCGCTGCGGCGCGCCGGCCGGCGGCCGGATCGACGAGATCGGGCGGATCTGCGCGCTGCGGATCGCAGAGGTCGGTAACGCCGATGCCGATCAGACGGAACTTCGTGCCATCGACCTCCTTCTTCAATAAATCCATCCCCACGCGGAAGATCCGGTCGGCGAGCATCGTCGGGTCTTCCAGCTTGCGGTTGCGCGTGCGGCTCTTGAAGTCGGCGGTCTTGAGCTTCAGGACGACCGTGTGGCCGGCGATGTCGGCCTTGCGCAGCCGGGCCGCCACCTGCTCGCTCAGCCGGCGCAGGTGGGTGACGAGATCGTCCTGGGCGGAAATGTCTTCGAAGAAGGTCGTCTCGGACGAGACGCTCTTGGCCGCGTCGTTCAGGTGGACCTCGCGGTCGTCCTGCCCGCGCGAGAGCTGGTAGAGCCGCTTGCCCATGATGCCATAGCGCCGCATCAGGTCGCTCTCCTCCATCGCCTGGAGTTGCCCGATCTCGCGGATGCCGTCGCGTTCCAGCGTTTCGGCGAACGCCTTGCCGACGCCCCAGATCAGGCGAACCGATTTCGGCCGCAGGAACTCGAGCGCCTCGCCCCGGCCGATGACGGAAAAGCCGCGCGGCTTCTGCAGGTCGGATGCGACCTTGGCGAGAAACTTGCAGTAGGAAAGGCCGACCGAGATCGTGATGCCAATCTCCCGCTCCACCCGCTGGGCGAAGCGGGCGAGCACGCGGGCCGGCGGGTCGTGGTGCAGCCGCTCGGTGCCCTTGAGCTCCAGGAAGGCCTCATCGATCGACAACGGCTGCACGAGCGGCGTCAGGTCTTGCATCATCGTCCTGACCTCGCGGCCGACACGAACGTACTTCTCCATGTCCGGCTTGACCACCACGGCCTGGGGGCAGGCCTCCAGCGCCTTGAACATCGGCATCGCCGAGCGTACGCCATGGATGCGGGCGACGTAGCAGGCGGTCGAGACGACGCCGCGTTTTCCGCCGCCGATGATCACCGGCTTGTCGACAAGCTCCGGATTGTCCCGCTTCTCGATCGAGGCATAGAAGGCGTCGCAGTCGATGTGGGCGAGCGTCAGCGCGTACAGTTCGTCGTGATAAACAAGGCGAGGGCTGCCGCACTTGTGGCAACGGCGTTGCTTCGGCGGCTGCCCGGCGAGGCAATCGCGGCAAAAACCAGGATGGCGCATCTCAGCTTGCTGCATGTTGAGAACAAAAGTTGAACATCGACAGCTTAGCTTCTAGGCTGATGAGTCTCAAGAGCCCGCGCTTGAACCCGCTGCAGCATTGGATGAGGCTTGAAGGAGGACGACGGTTGCATGGCGATTTTCCCTACGCAAGCTTGCCGGTTCAGCCATGCGTCGTCATCCCGCGCCTGCCGGAGTTGCGAAATGGCGACGGATCAGGCTGGCCGCATGGCGCCAGTCGGTCGCGCGCAGGACGTTCGCGCCGGGGTCAGGTGCCATCGCGCGGAACGCCTCGTTCGCCATCAAATGGACGAGCAGCGCCTCAGGCGCGCTTTGCTGGACCGAAGAGTGATTGAAGTGGATGTCGTCGACGAAGGCGAGCGGCAGGCTTCGGGCGCGGTGCAGGGCGTTGACCACCGGTCCCTTCGCCTCCTCCGTCGCCACCATGGGAAAGGCAAGGCCGATGCGGTCGAGCAGCCGCCGGCGCGCCGCAACATGGCGCGGCGGCATGGCGGTCAGGAACACGACATCGGCATCGCGGCCAAGTGCCTGAACGGTTTCGACGGCAAGGGCGGCCGGCGTCTGCCAGGCCTATTGCGAGGCGAAGAAATCCTCCTGCAGCGCATCGACCACCGCATCGAGTGCGGCCTCGCCGGTTGCGCTGTCGATGATGTTGCCGTGCAGCCGGAAGGAGCGTGGCAGCAGGTCGTGGCCGTGGCTCCGCAGGAAGGCGGCGAACGGCGAAAGATATTCGAGCACGACTTCGTCGATATCGCAGACGAGCAGCGGCCGGTCGCCAAGGCGTATGTGGTCGAGCGTGTAGGGCACGCCGGCCATCACCAGCCGCCATCTTGGGGGCCGCCGAGGCTGGCGTGCGCGCGCACCACTTGCTCCGGTTTCGTTCCGGTCGCCTCGCAGAAAGCCATCAGGGTCGGCTCGTGGCCCATGAGAAAATCGACGAGGCCTGCGAGGAAACCGCGGTTGGTTGCCGCGGCGCGCACGGCCGACGGGTCGACGCCGGTCAGTGCCAGGAAACGGGACAGGAGTTCCGGTTCGCCTGCCAGCCAGGCGAGCACCGCGATCGCTGTCGACTCGGCGTCCTGGGCCGATGTATCTTTTTGGCTTTGCATGGCAATTTCCCGGAAAAGTTACCTTTTGGTCAACCAAATGCCGCTATCATCACCAGGATCGTGCTGGGTGAATTCGGCGATGCGGCAACTTATATCTCTCTTGGGGCGTTGCAAAGCTGGAGTGAGGGGCAAGGACGTGTAATGCCGAAACAGGTGATGATAGTCGAGGACAACGAGCTTAACATGAAGCTCTTCCGGGACCTCATCGAGGCGTCCGGCTATACGACGATCCAGACCAGAAATGGCATGGAAGCCCTCGACCTTGCCCGCCGCTACCGCCCGGATCTGATCCTCATGGACATCCAGTTGCCCGAGGTTTCCGGCCTCGAGGTCACGAAGTGGCTGAAGGAGGATGACGAGTTGCACGTCATCCCCGTCATCGCGGTCACCGCCTTCGCGATGAAGGGCGACGAGGAGCGGATTCGCCAGGGGGGGTGCGAGGCCTACGTCTCCAAGCCCATCTCGGTGCCGAAGTTCATCGAGACGATCAAGACCTATCTGGGCGATGCCTGAGGCGGGAACGGGACGATGACAGCACGCATCCTGGTCGTCGACGACATTCCCGCCAATGTCAAGCTGCTGGAGGCGCGGCTTCTGGCCGAGTATTTCGACGTGCTGACCGCGGCGAACGGCTACGATGCGCTTGCGATCTGCGAACGCACCCAGGTCGACCTTATCCTGCTCGACGTGATGATGCCGGGCATCGACGGGTTCGAGGTGTGCGAGCGGCTCAAGGACAGTCCGCGCACGGCGCATATTCCCGTCGTGATGGTCACCGCGCTGGACCAGCCTGCCGACCGGGTGAGGGGGCTCAAGGCTGGCGCTGACGACTTCCTGACCAAGCCCGTCAACGACCTGCAACTGATGTCGCGGGTGAAAAGCCTGGTGCGGCTGAAGACGCTTACGGACGAACTGAGAGGGCGCGCGGCCACCGCTCACGCGCTTGGTGTGGAGTCGGACCTCGCCGCTGCCCTCGGCGACGAGCCGGGCTCGGTGCTGCTCGTGGATGGCCGCGGGAGTTCGCAGGAGCGGATCGTCCGCACGCTTCGGCCGATTGCCGACGTTACCTGCATGTCCGATCCGCAGGCAGCCCTGTTCGAAGCCGCCGAGAATCCGTTCGAACTCGTGATCGTCAATGCCAATTTCACCGATTACGATCCCTTGCGCCTGTGTTCGCAGTTGCGGTCGCTGGAGCGTACGCGCTACCTGCCGATTCTGCTGATCTGCGACCAGGGCAGTGACGACATGGTGGTGCGCGCCCTCGATCTTGGCGTGACGGACTACGTGATGCGCCCGATCGAGCCGAACGAGCTTGTGGCCCGCAGCCTGACCCAGATCCGCCGCAAGCGGTACAACGACCGGCTTCGCTCCAGCGTGACACAGTCGATCGAACTCGCGGTCATCGACGGCCTGACCGGCCTGCACAATCGCCGCTATCTCGACAGCCATCTGAAGCTCCTGGTGGACCGCTCGATGGCGCGTGGTCGCGAGATGTCCGTGTGCATCGCCGACATCGACCGCTTCAAGCTGATCAACGACACCTATGGCCACGACGTCGGCGACGCGGTTCTGCGCGAGTTTGCGAACCGGTTGCGGACCGCTGTGCGCGGCGCCGATCTCGCGTGCCGCTACGGCGGAGAGGAATTTGTGCTTGTCATGCCGGATACCTCGGCTGAGACGGCAGCGGCCGTCGCCGAGCGGCTGCGGATGACGATCGAACAGGAACCATTTCCGGTTCCTGGCGGTGCAGCCGCCCTGCGCGTGACGGCTTCACTCGGCATTGCGTCGCTTCTCTGTGATGATGACGGTCCGGGCGCGCTGATGAAGCGTGCGGACAGGGCGCTTTACGAAGCCAAGCGCAGCGGCCGTAACCGCGTTGTGGCCGCTGCCGCGTAGCAACTCACTCATACGCCGGCCGGCCCTTCGCCGGTGGTCGGGCGCCAGCGGGCTTCGCGATTCACCCGACGGGAGCCGTGACAGATAAATCACAGTCTCCTGGTGGAAAGTGTTTTCCACAGCTTTTATTCGCGAAACCTGATCACAGGTCAAATTTCCTGTGCGCCGCAGGCCCTCAGCGGCTGCTAACCCATGTGTTGTAGAGGGCGTCAAAAATTGTCCGCACAGGCTATTTTTAGTAATTTATATTACTGTTTGCGTTTGCTAATGTATTCAAGGTCTTCTGAACGCAGGGTGTATGGGGCCACCTTGGGTCAAGGCATATAGGACCGGCGACATGCATCTGGGGGTTGTTGATTTCGCCGAAAAATATTGTTGTAAAACATAACGTTTTCTTCGCCTGATTCCCTGTAGTGCGGGCAAACGAATTAACCATGGCTGCCGGCGGTGCGTCGGCGGTGCCTAAGATTTCGTTGATTTTTTCTCAATTCCGCGCAATTCTCTCCTCAAGGCGAGTGAGAATACTTCCTTACCGGTTACGTTACCCCATGATGCTAGGTCCGCCGCATCTCCTGGGTCGTGGGGTCGGCCGGCTGGTGACGACGTAAGCGGAATCCTCGTGCCGCGGTCTTCCTCAGCCGGCCCCCATTCGACGCCGCTTCCGAAAGGAGGCGGCGTTGTGGTTTTCACGCCGCCTCCATTCGAAAAACTCTCCCCGGGATCGCTTCCAACGCGTGGTGTCTGGTGCCGGTCGGATAAAGCGCCGGCCATAGAAAAGGGCGCGCCGCTTGCGCGGGCGCGCCCTTTTGACGACCTTGAGATCAAGATTACTTGATCTTGGTTTCCTTGAACTCGACGTGCTTGCGCACGACCGGGTCATACTTCGTCTTGGTCATCTTTTCCGTCATCGTGCGGCTGTTCTTCGTCGTGACGTAGAAGGTGCCGGTGTCGGCCGTCGACAGCAGCTTGATCTTGATGGTGGTAGCCTTGGCCATGGTCGTCCTGCCTTTACAAAAACGAAGCCGTGGACGACCAGTCCGGTTCCACGGCGTTGAACTCCAAATGTGGCGCGAAACTACAAATCGCGCCCGAAAAGTCAAGCCCGTTTTGGCCGGATCGCCATGCGCGCAAGGGAAAGTGCGACATAGAGACCGAAGAAGAACACGATAGCCCAGGCAAAGCCGTTCGTGCCCGCGACGTCGATCGCCGCGCCGATGGCCTGCGGCCCGGCGACGGTGCCGACCGCGTAGCAGAAGATGAAGGCAGCGTTCGCGGCGGCAAGGTCCGCGCCGTGCAGGCGCGAGCCGAGATGGCTCAGGCCAACGGTGTAGAGACCGGAAACGCAGCCGCCCCAGAACAGCAGCACCGTCGCCATCAACAGCCAGTTTTCCGCCAGCAGTGGCAGCGACGCGGCGCCGATCAGTCCGATCAGTGCCATGATCGACAACAGGCTGCGCCGGTCCTTCATCCGGTCGGAGAGCATGCCGAGCGGGATCTGGAAGATGAAGTTGCCGATTCCCATGACGGTGAGTAGCAGGGCCGCCTGCGATTCGCTAAAGCCAATGCGCGTCGCATAGATCGGAAACAGCGACAGGCCGCCGACTTCCACCGCGCCAAAGATGAACACCGCGGCGGTGGCCGTGGGCACGAGGAAGACGTAGCGCAGAAAATGCAGTTCAGGCTTTTCCTCGATGGTCGGGCTTTCCTTGCGGGCGATCAGGATGGGAACGGCTGCGAGCAGGATGACAAAGGCGCCGACGGCGAAGGGGCGGGGGCCGTCGCTGCCGAGCAGGGAGAAGAGGAGGGGGCCCGCGGCGAAGCCCAGCGACAGCACGGTGGCGTAGATGCCGAGCACAAGCCCGCGCCGGCGCGGCGGGGCGGCGGCGTTGATCCAGAACTCCGACAGGATGAAGATCATCGTGATCGCGCCATGAAACACGAGCCGCAACGGAAACCAGAGCCAGAAATTCTGGATGAAGTAGAAGCCGAGTGAACTGGCGGCCGCAAGCACGATCGCCGTCACCATCGTGGTCGATGTGCCGTACCGATGCGCAATCTGCGTGGTGAAGGGCGCTGCGAGCATCGAAGCGACGCCCGCCATCGCGGAATTCAGGCCGATCAGCGTGGAGGGAATGCCGCGCTTTTCCATGATGATGCTAAGCAGCGGCAGCCCAAGGCCGATCGCAATGCCGACCGCAGAGATCGCCGCGATTGCGGCGAAAAGCGAGCGCCAGTGAATGCTGTCCACCGGGGTCTTTTTGCCGGACTGCGATTTCGACATCAGCACATGGCCCTAAAGCATATCGCGAACGACTTGTCCGCGATGGTTCCGAAAGAAAGCCACCTGCGCCCCGAATGGCAGGGAGGGATCCTGCTGCAGACACCGCTTCAGTTCCTCGAGCACCTGGATGGTGATCATGGGCATATCGACGTTCAATTGCTCGAATATGTCGACCCAGCGCAAATCCTGAAGTTCGTGACTGTCCGATGCTGATGTCGGGTCGATCCCGGTTTCATCGGTGAAGAGGGCGAAGAACCGCGTGTCGAACCGACGCGGCTGGCCCGGCGGGGTGATCGCGCGGGCGAAGAAGCGCAGCATCGACAGATCGGGGAGAAAGGGCAGCGCGGCCGGTTCGCCGGAGACGCGGGTGCCGATGGTCAATCCGGCCTCTTCGTGAAGCTCGCGAAGGGCCGCAACGCCGAGCCCGTGGAGCGTCGCTTGTCCCGTTCGCGCCGATGTGTGCACGCGCAGGCGCTCGATGGCCGCGGGATGCAGCGGCGCGCTGACGGGGGTGCGCCAATCGTGGCGGTCGCGGCGACCGCCCGGAAAGACGTATAGGTCCGGCATGAAGACGTGCTTGCTGCTGCGCTTGCCGACCAGAACGCGATACCGGTCCTGCGATCGGTCGATCAGGACGACAGAGGCGGCATCCACCGGCCGCAAGGACCCAGGTTTCGTCATGCGGCCGGGTCGTGACGGGGACCCACGAGTTCATCGGCTTCGCCGCCGAAACCATGCATCCTGAGTGCCCATTGCAGGCCGATCACGCCGCCCTTGACCGGCTGCATGAGTCCCAGCGCACCGAGGAGCGTCAGGGGGGCCCAGATCGCAAGGTGCACCCATGTGGGGAACGGAAAGATGAGGTCGGTCATCATGTAGCCGGCGACAACGATATGACCGACGATGGTGATCACGAGGTAGGGCGGCAGGTCGTCGGCGCGGTGATGCACCATCTCTTCGCCGCAAACCGAACAGGCGTCGACCGGTTTCAGGAACGCCCGGAACAGGCGCCCTTCGCCGCAGGCAGGGCATCGGTTGAGCAGGCCGCGTCTGATCGACCTGCCGACCGGCCGGTCGTGTCCTGCCGAAGCGTCCGCGCCCGATGTCGTCTGTTGAAACGTCGCCTGCATATCCATGTCCTTGCTGCCGGCGCACTTTGCCGGCTCTCCCAGTGCCAATTTCGGTCGCGACCGGCGTGGCTTCAAGCCGTGGGCCTCCCCGTCGACGCCCGTAGAACTAACGTCTGCCGCGCGGCGGGCGCGTACCGGGCTGGCGCCGGGAGCCGGCGCGCTCGCGCCGACCCGCCTTGTGGAAGGAGCGCACGCCGGTCGGCATCTTGCGCCCCTCGCTCAACATATCGAACCGCAGGGCTCCGGCAAGCGGTACGGCCTCTGCGAGCCGGACCTGCACCTCGTCCCCCAACCGATAGCCGAGGCCGGTCTTTTCTCCCGACAGCGCCTGATGCGCCTCGTCGAACAGGTAGTAGTCGCGGCCGAGCGTAGATATAGGCACAAAGCCGTCGGCGCCATAGGCGGGGAGAGTGACAAATAGTCCCGCCTTCGTGACCCCCGACACCCGGCCGTCGAATGCCTCGCCGATGCGGCCGGCGAGATGATGGGCGATCAGCCGGTCCACCGTATCGCGCTCCGCCGCCATGGCGCGGCGCTCGAAGGTGGAGATTTCCGCGGCGATATCGTCCAGCGCCTCCTCTTCGCCAGTCGTCAGTCCGCCTTCGCCGAGCTTCAGCGATGCGATCAGAGCCCGGTGCACGATCAGGTCGGCGTAGCGGCGGATCGGCGAGGTGAAGTGCGCGTACTTCATCAGGTTCAGGCCGAAGTGGCCGATGTTCTCCGGGCTGTAGATGGCCTGGCTCTGCGAGCGCAGCACCATCTCGCTGACCATCTGCTCGTACGGCTTGTCGGTGGCCTTCTTCAGGATGCCGTTGAAGTGGTTCGAGCGCATGTTCCCGCCCTTGACCAGCGCGATGTCCAGTGTGGCCAGAAACTCGCGCAGGGTTTCCTGCTTGGCAAGCGAGGGCGCGTCGTGGACGCGATAGATCAGCGCCTGGCGCTTGTTCTCCAGCGTCTCGGCAGCGGCGACGTTCGCCTGGATCATCATTTCCTCGATCAGTTTATGTGCATCGAGGCGGGGCGGGACGATCACACGATCGACCGTGCCATCGTCCTTCAACAGGATCTTGCGCTCCGGCAGGTCGAGCTCGAGCGGCTGGCGACGATCGCGGCCGACCGTCAGGATGCGATAGGCGTTCCACAGCGGCTTGAGGATCGTCTCGAGGATCGGCCCGGTCTGGTCGTCCGCTGCACCGTCGATCGCGGCCTGCGCCTGTTGGTATGAGAGCTTGGCCGCACTTTTCATCATGATGCGGTGGAAGGTGTGGCTCGCCTTGCGCCCTTCCTTGGAGAAGACCATGCGCACGGCAAGTGCTGGGCGATCAACGCCCTCCTTCAGCGAGCAGAGATCATTGGAAATCCGCTCCGGCAGCATCGGCACGACGCGGTCGGGGAAATAGACGGAATTGCCGCGTTTGAGCGCTTCGCGATCGAGCGCCGAACCGGGGCGCACGTAGTAGCTCACATCGGCGATCGCCACCGTGACGATGACGCCGCCGGGGTTCTCCGGCCTGGTATCGGCCTCGGCGTAGACGGCGTCGTCATGGTCCTTGGCATCCGCCGGGTCGATCGTGATCAGCGGCAGGTCGCGCCAATCCTCGCGGTGCGACATCGTCGCCGGCCCGGCCGCGGCCGCTTCCCGGATCACGGCGTCCGGGAAGATGTAGGGAATGCCATGGGCGTGGATCGCGATCATCGAGATCGCTTTTTCCGAAGCCACCGAGCCGATGACCGACTTGATCTGCGCCCGCGGCAGTCCGTAACGACCGATGCGGACGACGTCGATTTCCACCAGGTCGCCATCCTTCGCGCCGGCCGTGAAGTCGCTGTCGACGGCCAGTTCCTCGCCGCGCCGGTCGATCGGCAGGATGCGGCCGCCGCCATCGGGCATCGGGCGGAACACACCCATGCCGGCATTCTTGCGCTTGTCGAGGATCTTGATGATCCGCGCGGTGTAGGCGGGGCCGCCGCGATCCTTGGCGGGGAAGATTTTCGCCAGCACGCGATCGCCGAGGCCAGCGACGGGAGCCTTGCCGGAGCTCTTGCCGACGGTCGATTGCCGGATTGCCACCGCCGGCGCCACACCCGCGTCCTCCAGCCACTCGGCCGGCCGGCCGATCAGATCGCCGGTAACATCGCGCGTGGTGATGTCGAGGACGGCGACCGGGGGAAGCGCGCCGGGACGGACCAGCGACTTGCGCCGCTTCTCCAGCAGGCCTTCCTCCTCAAAACTCTTCAGCAATTGCTTCAGTTCGACGCGCTTCTCGCCCTTGAGGCCGAACTCCTTGGAGATCTCGCGCTTGTAGGCCTTGTCCGGATGATCGGCGATGAACCGCAGCAGCACCTCGCGCGGCGGGATTTCACCGTGGATCAGCGGAACATCGGCGCCGGGCGGCAGGTCGCGGCCCGCGCGGCCGGGCCGTTTCGTTTGCCTCGACCGGTCGCGCGGATCATGCGTCATTCGTCTGCCTTCTTGGTTCTGCCAGCGGTCTTGGCCTTCGTCCCGGTCGCCTTTGTCGTCTTCGTCGTCTTCGGCGCCTTGGCCTTTGAGGTCTTTTCCGCCGTGGATTTCGCGGCAGTGGTCTTGGTCCTGGGCGAAGCGGACTTGGCCTTGCCCTTTGCCCCGCCGCTCTTGCCGGCCTTCTCCGAAATCAGGACCAGTGCCTCTTCGAGGGTCACCGACGCCGCGTCCTTGCCTTTCGGGAGGGTGGCGTTGACCTTGCCCCAATTGACATAAGGACCGTAGCGGCCATCGCGGACAGTGATGGCGCCGCCGTCCGGATGGTCACCCAGCGTCTTGAGGGCAGCCGGCGTTCCCCGTCCACGGGCGCCGCCGCCCTTGGTCTGCTTGTCGGCCAGAACGGAGACGGCACGATTGAGGCCGATCGAGAAGACGTCCTCCGCGCTTTCCAGGTTCGCATAGGTGCCGTCATGCAGCACGAAGGGACCATAGCGACCAAGCCCGGACGAGATCATCTTGCCGGTCTCGGGGTGCGCGCCGATGTCGCGCGGCAGGGAGAGCAGGGCGACCGCCTTCTCATGGTCGATGCTTGACGGCGTCCAGCCCTTCGGCAGGCTCGACCGCTTGGCCTCCTTGCCGTCGCCGCGTTGGACATAGGGCCCGAAGCGGCCGGAGCGCAGGGTGATCTCCTCGCCGGTGTGCGGATCCTTGCCGAGGCTCTGCGGCTCGTTGGAGGCAGCAGCCTCTGCGTCGCCGTTCGTGTCGGACGAAAGCTGGCGGGTGTAGTTGCACTCCGGATAGTTCGAGCAGCCGACGAAAGCGCCGTAACGGCCGAGTTTCAGCGACAGCTTGCCGGTGCCGCAGACCTGGCAGGCGCGGGGGTCGCCGCCGTCCTCGCGCTTGGGGAAAACAAGCGGGGCGAGGATGTCGTTGAGCGCATCCAGCACGTTGGTGACACGCAACTCCTTGGTGTCGTCGATCTGGGCGATGAAGTCCTTCCAGAAGTCCCGCAGCACGTCCTTCCAGTTCAGGTCGCCGGCCGAGATCTGGTCGAGCTTTTCCTCCAGCGAGGCGGTGAAGTCATACTCGACATAGCGCGTGAAAAAGCTCTCGAGGAAGGCGGTGACGAGCCGCCCCTTGGCTTCCGGGATCAACTTGCGCTTATCGATCGTGACGTATTCGCGATCTTCCAGCGTCTTCAGCGTCGCGGCATAGGTGGAAGGCCGGCCGATGCCGAGTTCTTCCATCTTCTTGATCAGTGACGCCTCGGAGTAGCGCGGCGGCGGCTCGGTGAAGTGCTGGCTGGCGTTGATCTTCTGCTTGGCGAGGTTCTCGCGCGCATTGATCTCCGGCAGGCGGCCGTCCTCGTCGCCGTCGTCGGATTGCTCGCCGTCCTCCTTCTGGTCGGTATAGGCGGCGATGAAGCCGTCGAAGCGGATGACGGAACCGGTGGCGCGCAGACCGGCATGCTTGCCAGCGTTGTCCGCGTCGATCTCGACGGTGGTGCGCTCGATTTCCGCCGACGCCATCTGGCTGGCGATCGCGCGCTTCCAGATCAGGTCATAGAGCCTGGCCTGGTCGGGATCGAGGGAGCGGCGGACCTGATCGGGAACACGGTTGAAGTCGGTCGGACGGATCGCCTCGTGCGCCTCCTGGGCGTTCTTGGCCTTGGTGGAGTAGAAGCGCGCCTTCTCCGGCAGGTAGCGCTCGCCGAACTGGCTGCCGATCGCCCGGCGTGCGGCATCGATCGCCTCCGGCGCCATCTGCACGCCGTCGGTA
This sequence comes from Mycoplana ramosa, assembly GCF_041930185.1. Taxonomy (NCBI): domain Bacteria; kingdom Pseudomonadati; phylum Pseudomonadota; class Alphaproteobacteria; order Hyphomicrobiales; family Rhizobiaceae; genus Mycoplana; species Mycoplana ramosa. The sequence continues at coordinate 132,512 of NZ_JBHEEW010000004.1, forward strand.
CGCATGTAGGTGATCAGGCCGACGGTCTCGCCACCGATGTCGACGCCCTCGTAGAGCCTCTGCGCCACCTGCATGGTGCGCGACGCCGAGAAGCCGAGCTTGGAGGAGGCGGCCTGCTGCAGGGTGGAGGTAGTGAAGGGCGGCGCCGGGTTGCGCTTCGTCGGCTTCGCCTCGACGCTCTCGACACGGTAGCTCGCGCCTTCGAGCAGGTCCTTCAGCCGATTGGCCTCGTCCGCGTTGCCGATCGACTTCGCCTGCAGGCGCTTGCCATCGGCAGAGACGAGGCGTGCCTCGAACTCGTCGCCGCGCGGGGTCTTCAGCAGTGCCGAGATATTCCAGTACTCTTCCGAGACGAAGCGCTCGATCTCGGACTCGCGGTCGCAGACGAGCCGCAACGCGACCGACTGCACCCGGCCGGCCGAGCGGGCGCCCGGCAGCTTGCGCCAGAGCACCGGCGAGAGGTTGAAGCCGACCAGATAGTCGAGCGCGCGGCGGGCCAGGTAAGCGTCGACCAGGTCGATGTCGATGTCGCGCGGCGACTTCATCGCGTCGAGCACCGCAGCCTTGGTGATGGCATTGAAGACCACCCGCTTGACGGGCTTGTCGCCAAGCACGCGCTTCTTCTTCAGGAGATCGAGCACGTGCCAGGAGATCGCTTCGCCTTCGCGATCCGGGTCGGTGGCGAGGATCAGGCCGTCGGAGGACTTCACCGCGTCCGCGATGTCCTTCATCCGCTTGGCCGAGGCGCTGTCGACTTCCCAAGACATCTCGAAGTCCTGGTCGGGCAGCACCGATCCGTCCTTGGCCGGAAGGTCGCGGACATGGCCGAACGAGGCCAGGACCTTGTAGCCCGAACCCAGATACTTGTTGATTGTCTTGGCCTTGGCAGGCGATTCCACCACTACAACATTCATCGTCGTTCTCTAGTGCCGGCCGCCGCTCCCGGCGGAATGGCCCTGGGCTTGCGATGCGCGCCGGCGTTGTCGTCGCCTCGAAATGAACAGGGAAAGCGTCCCGGTCAAGAGGCGAGGCCAAAATAACTGGACATCGGGACTGCAACCTAAGAGGGTTGCGTTGCGTATTGCAATTTAAAATAAAGGTTGTATCGTCTTCCGTATGTGGAAGACGCGGCGACGACGCGTGATATCCGAGCGGCAGTCGAACAGGAACGCGAAATGAATTCCAAACCCAGGATCCCGCTACAGGCTGGTGGGCAGGCGCGGGAGAAGATTGCCTACATCCGTCAAATGCTTGGCGAGCTCCGCGCCGTGGCCGACGCCGAGGGAGCCGAGATGCTGCGCTATCTGATCGAAATGGCCTACGTTGAGGCTGGCGATATCCAGGCCGGTCTGCGGCCGCTGTCAATCCGGGGCGAGGGCAACCAACCCGCCGGAATGGCGGTGGAGCCGGCCGGCAAGGTCCAGTTCTAACAGCACAAGGTAGACGGTCGCGGCAGGAAGCTCGGTGTGGCGGATGATCTCGTCGATCTCGACCGGCGTCGGCCCGAGCGCGGAAACGATGCGGGCGCGGTCGCCGTCGTTGGGGGGAAGCGGGAGCTCGCTGTCATCGACCGAAGGCTCGTCCGCGCCGCTGACGGATTGGCATTGCGTCGGTCCATGCAGCGGCGCCAGTGCCTCCAGAACGTCGGATGCATTGGTCGTGACGATGGCGCCGTCCTTCAACAGGTCATTCGTGCCATGGGCGCGCGGATCGAGCGGCGAGCCGGGCACGGCAAAGACCAGTCGACCGAAGTCTGCGGCGTTGCGCGCCGTAATCAGCGAGCCGGACCGGCTGGCTGCCTCTACCACCACCAGTCCCAAACCCATGCCGGCGATCAGCCGGTTCCGGCGGGGAAAGTCCCTTGCCCGCGGCTCCCAGCCGAATGGCATCTCGCTGACCGCAAGCCCGCTTCCCGCGGTGATCTCGCCGAGCAGAGCGACGTTTTCCGGCGGGTAGGGCTGGTCGAGACCGCCCGCCATGGCCGCGATCGTGCCGGTCGCGAGGCTGGCGCGGTGCGCGGCGGTGTCGATGCCGCGGGCCAGACCGGAAACGACGGCATATCCGGCAGCCCCCAGATCCCGCGCCAGCATTCCGGCAAACTTGGCCCCGACGATCGAGGCATTGCGCGAGCCGACGATGCCGACGGCAACGTCATTGGCGATCCGAAGGTTACCCTTCATCGCCAGAAGGGGCGGGGCGCCGTCGGTCTTGCGCAGCAAGGCCGGGTAGTCGGGCTCGCCGATACCGACGAAGATCGCACCATGCCGGTGGGCCAGCTCCAGTTCACGCTCGGCGTCGGCACGGCTTGCGATCCGGATCGCGCGCGCAGCCCCGCCGCGGCGGGAAAGCTCCGGCAGCATTTCCAGGGCAGTCTCGGCGGTGCCGAAATGATTGATAAGGTCCCGGAAGGTGACGGGACCGACATTGTCGCTGCGGATCAGGCGCAGCCAGGCGATCCTCTGTTTCTCCGATAGCGCAATTCCCTGCCTGCCTGCGCCATCGGACATGTTTCCCCCCGGTTCTAGCCCTTGTCGCCGATCTTGCTCTCTGTCCCGCTCATGAGTCGCCCGATGTTGGCGCGGTGCTTCCACCAGGTGATTGCGGTCAGGACCGCGAACAGCGCCGCCACCTTCTCGTTGCCGGAAAACCACAATACAACCGGAGTTGCGGCCGTTGCAACCAGGGCGGAGAGCGAGGAATAGCGGCTGAAGTAGGCGACGATCAGCCAGATTGCCGCGAAGACCGCCAGCACGATCGGCGCAAGCCCGAGCAGGACGCCGAGATAGGTGGCGACCCCCTTGCCGCCCCTGAAGCCGAGCCACACCGGGAAGAGGTGGCCGATGAAAGCGGCGAAGCCGGCTGCGAGCCCGGCCTCCAGTCCGAAGCGGGAGGCAATCGCGGTGGCGGCCGTGCCCTTCAGGGCGTCGAGCAGCAGGGTGGCGGCGGCGAGCTTCTTGTTGCCGGTGCGAAGCACGTTGGTCGCGCCGATATTGCCGGACCCGATCTTGCGGACATCGCCGAGCCCGGCCATGCGGGTCAGGATCAGGCCAAACGGGATCGAGCCCAGCAAGTAGCCGAAGGCGAGACTCAGAAGCGTCGGCAGCGGCGCGAGCTGCCAGGTGAATAGGTCGGACACTCTACTGTTCCCCCGAGATTGCCCCTTGGACGTGTATTACTTTTTCCTGTCTGCCGGCCCGAAGTGTCGCAAGGTCACCGCACCGAATGGACGCGGTTGCCGGCAACATAGGTTTGAAGCGCCCGTCCCGTAAAGCGGGCATCCTCGAAGGGCGTGTTCTTCGAGCGCGAGACGAAACCGTCCTTGGCAGCGATCCACGGTTCGTCCAGGTCGATCAGGATGATGTCGGCGTTTGCTCCGGGCCTGAGCGTTCCGGCGTCGAGGCCGAAGATCTGGGCGGGGCGCGTCGACATCGCGTCGATCAAGCGCATCAGGCCGACATCACCGCTGTGATACAGGCGCAGGGCGGCGGCAAGCGATGTTTCCAGGCCGATCGCACCATCCGCCGCATCGGCAAACGGCAGGCGTTTGGTGTCGACGTCCTGCGGGTCGTGCGAAGAGACGATGATGTCGATCGTCCCGTCGGCGAGCGCCTCGACCATTGCCATGCGGTCGTCCTCGCCGCGCAGCGGCGGCGAGAGCTTGAAGAAGGTGCGATATTCGCCGATGTCGTTCTCGTTCAGCGTCAGGTGGTTGATCGAGATGCCGCAGGTGACGTTGGCGCCGCGCTTGCGGGCGACGCGCATCGCCTCTGCCGATCCCGGCACCGAGATCTGCGCGGCGTGGTATGCGGCGCCTGTCAGCCCGGCGAGCCGCAGGTCGCGTTCGAGCGGGATCAGTTCCGCCTCGCGCGGCGTGCCGGATAGACCGAGCCAGCTTGCAAGGAGACCCTCGTTCATCACGCCGCCAGCGCCGAGATGCTTGTCGCGGGTCTCCAGCGCGATCACCGTGTTGAAGTCACGGGCATAGGTCATCGCCCGGCGCAGCACCTGGGTGTCATGCATCGCATGGCGTCCGTTGGTGAAGCAGACGGCGCCGGCCTCGCGCAGGAGGCCGAACTCCGTCATCTCGGTTCCCGCCAGTCCCTTGGTCAGCGCTGCGGCCGGATGAACGTGGACGACCGCCTTGTCGCGCGCCGTCTTCAGCACATACTCGACCAGCGCGATGTCGTCGATCACCGGATCGGTGTCCGGCATCATGATGAAGGAGGTGATGCCGCCGACGGCGGCCGCGCGCGCGGCCGACTCGATCGTCTCGCGGTGTTCGCCTCCCGGTTCGCCGGTAAACACGCGGGCGTCGACAAGGCCGGGGGCGGCGAGGAGGCCCGAGCCGTCGACGATCTCGGCGCCTTCGGGGGCGCCCTGGTTCAGCGTTCCCTTGCCTGCCGCGGCGATCCGACCGTTTTCGATGACGATCGTGCCGGTTTCGTCGAGATTGCGGGATGGGTCAATGATGCGGACGTTCTGGATGACGGTCGGGCGGGTCATGCGCGCGGTCCCTGGTTCTGCGAGACGAGAAGGGTTTCCATGACCGCCATGCGGACGGCGACGCCCATTTCCACCTGCTGCTCGATGACGCTCTGCGGCCCGTCGGCGATCTCCGAGGCGATCTCGACGCCGCGGTTCATCGGGCCCGGATGCATGACGAGCGCATCCGGCTTGGCGGCCTTCAGTTTTTCGTCGTCGAGCCCGTAGTAACGGAAGTACTCGCGCACCGACGGGACGAAGGCGCCCGACATGCGCTCGCGCTGAAGGCGCAGCATCATCACCACGTCGGCGTCCTTCAAGCCTTCCTCCATGGAATGGTAAACCTCGGCGCCCATCTGGGCGATGCCGTTCGGAAGCAGGGTTGCCGGTGCCACAACCCGCACCCGCGCGCCCATGGCGTTGAGGAGCAGAATGTTGGAGCGGGCGACGCGCGAATGCAGCACGTCGCCGCAGATGGCGACGATGATGCGCGACAGCTTGCCCTTGGCGCGGCGGATGGTGAGCGCGTCGAGCAGCGCCTGGGTCGGATGCTCGTGCTGGCCGTCGCCGGCATTGACCACCGAGCATGAGACCTTCTGGGCGAGAAGGGCCGCGGCACCGGCAGACGAGTGGCGCACGACCAGCACGTCCGGGTGCATCGCGTTCAGCGTCATCGCCGTGTCGATCAGCGTTTCGCCCTTCTTCACCGACGAGTTGCCGACCGACATGTTCATCACGTCGGCGCCGAGCCGCTTGCCGGCGAGCTCGAACGACGACTGCGTACGCGTCGATGCCTCGAAAAAGAGGTTGATCTGGGTCAGGCCGCTAAGCGTCGAGGTTTTCTTTTCCCGCTGCCGGCTGATGTTGACGGCGGCATCGGCCTTGTCGAGCAGGTAGGTGATTTCCGGCTCGGTCAATCCCTTGATGCCGAGCAGGTGGCGATGCGGAAAGGAATCCATTGGGGTCGCCTCGACTGTCTTGAATATGCCGGGTCTATAGAGGCTCAACATCTACGCGGCAAGGCGGCACTCGGGTCTAGCGCCGGGATCGGTATGCTTTTGCCGACATTCTTTGCCGCTGGCCCCGCGCAGACCCGTTTCACAGCGCGAGCAGTTAGGTTAGAACCCCATCATGACTCAACTGACCCGGACCGAACAAACCCTTGCCGACCTGAACCAGCCGAAGCTCTGGACGGGCATCAATGCCTATCGGTCCGATCCTTTGCTGGTCGACGGGACGGCCTCGCTGCCGAAATCGCTCCGCGATGAATTCGATGCGCTCGGTCGCCATGTGACCGCGCCAGAAATGCAGGAATTGGCGCGGATGGCAAATGAATCGCCGCCGCAGCTGCGCACGCACGGTCCCCGCGGCGAGCGCCTGGATGTCGTCGATTTCCACCCGGCCTGGCACGCGCTGATGCGCCGATCCATGGCGAGCGGCCTGCATTCGTCGATCTGGGAGAACCTGCCGGAGGAACGGGGACGGGCGCATAAGGCGCGTGCGGTCCGCTTCTATCTCGCCGCTCAACTCGAATGCGGCCACCTCTGCCCGCTGACGATGACCAGCGCCTCGGTTGCCGCCATTTCGGCCTCGCCGGTCGTGCAGCGCGAATGGGGCGGGCGCATCCTGTCGCGCAAGTATGACAGCACCAATCGCCCCGCCATGCAAAAGACGGCGCTGACGATCGGCATGGGCATGACGGAGAAGCAGGGCGGCACGGACGTTCGCGCCAATACCACCACCGCCGAGCGCGTGGGCGAGGGGATCTACCGCCTCAGCGGCCACAAATGGTTCATGTCGGCGCCGATGAGCGACGCCTTCGTGATGCTGGCGCAGACGCGCGACGGCATGGGGTGTTTCCTCGTGCCGCGGTTGCTGGAGGATGGGACCGCCAACGGGCTCCGGTTCCAGCGGCTGAAGGACAAGATCGGCAACCGCTCGAATGCCTCCTCGGAGGTCGAATTCAGCGACACGTTCGGCTTTCTGCTGGGTGCGCCCGATGCGGGCGTCCGGACCATCCTCGACATGGTGACCTTGACCCGGCTCGATTGCGCGCTGGCTTCCAGCGGCATGATGCGCGCCTCGCTCGCCGAAGCCGTGCACCATACGCGGGGCCGGAAGGTTTTCGGCAAGGTTTTGATCCAGCAGCCGATCATGACACGCGTGCTGGCCGACATGGCGCTGGACGTGGCGGCGGCGACCGCGCTGTCGCTGCGCCTCGCCGAAGCCTTCGACCGCGCTCCGGTCAGCGCGGACGATGCGGCCTATGCCCGTGTCATGACGCCGGTGACGAAATACTGGTGCTGCAAGCTCGCGCCGGCGCTGATCTACGAGGCGATGGAGTGCATCGGCGGCAGCGGCTATGTCGAGGAACGACCGATCGCCCGCCACTATCGCGAGGCGCCCGTCAACGCGATCTGGGAAGGGTCGGGTAACGTGATGGCGCTCGACGTGCTGCGGGTGCTGTCGCGCGGCAAGGATCTGTTCGAGTCGGTTTTTGCCGGCATTGCCCAGGATCTGGGCCCATCGGGGCGGAAGACCGTCGAGGTGCTGCGTGCCGCCACCTCGCTTTGCGAGCGCGACGAGGGCGCGGCTCGCATGCTGGTCGAGCAATTGGCCCTGTCGGCGGCCGCTGCCGAGCTCAACCGGATCGGCGCGGGGCGTATTGCCGATGCCTTCCTCGAGACGCGCCTGGCCGCGGGCTGGCGCTCCACCTACGGGATGCTCGATTCGCGCTTCGATTCGGCTTACATCGTCGACCTTCTCTATCCGGCAGCGTAAGCCGTCAGCATCAGCACGAGCGGAATGGTGAAGAACGACGCGGCCGTCTGCAGCGTCGCGACGGCGGCATAGAGCGGTGCGTCGCCGCCCATCTGCTTGGCAAGCAGGTAACCGTTCATCGCCGTCGGCACGCTCGCTCCGAGGGCCACGGTCAGCAGCGCCTCGCCATCAATGCCCGCCAACCAGGCAGCGCCGGTCATCATCAAGGGCATCACAAGAAGCTTCAGTCCCACCGGTAGAACGGCGATCGCCCGCGGCCTCAGCGCGTCGGCTATCCTGAGACCGGCACCCACCATGACAAGGCCGAGACTGAGCGAAGATTCGGCCAAAAGGTCGATCGTTTGCATCAGCGGCGGGTAGAGCCGGATTCCGGCGAGATTGAACAGCGTGCCGAGCACCGCGGCGATGATCAGCGGGTTTGTGATGATCTTCGTCAGGAACGCGCGGATATCGCGCGCCCCGCCACCGAACCAGACGAGGATGGCGATGTTGTAGAAGTTGATCGGGATGATGATGAGCGTCATGATCAGGGCCAGCATCGCCATGCTGTCCGACCCGTAGAGCTTGCCGGCGATGGCAAGCGCCATGAAGCCGTTCCAGCGCGTTGCAGTCTGGAACACTGTGGTGAAGGACGGCGCCGAAACGCCGGCGCCACGGAAGACTGGCCAGCACAGAAGGATCGCGCCGGACATCAGCGTGACCGATCCTATCGACGTGACCGCGAGCGTGGCTGCGGCCATGCCGCCGAAATCCGCCTGCGCCAGGGTGGAAAAGAGCAGCGCCGGAAACAGGACATAGAAGCCGAGCTGTTCCAGGCCGAGCCAGAGGCCGTCGTCGATCTTCCGCCAACGCTTGAGAAGCGTGCCGAGAATGACGAGCAGGAAGACGGGCAGGGTGCTTTCGAAGATGACGAGCATTTGGCAGTGACCGGCATGAAATTTCCCGGCCGTCATTCCATGTGTCCGTCAGAAGGGCAATCCCCGAGGTCGATTTGCCGGACGCACGATCAGGTTGCGGCCCCTGCAAATGTCGCAGCCGTGTGGAAATTAACCTTAACAAAGGGTTTACGTTGCGTCGTCGCGGCCGAGGGAGGAAAGTGTCTCCGTTAAGGATTTGTTAACCATGTAAAGACGCGGCGCCATGATGAGAGCGGTACCGACACTGGCCATGACGGCCTTCTTCGCCACCTTGGCGCTCGACATCGCCGTGCCGGCTGCTGTCCTGCTCAGCTTGGCCGCCATGCGCGAAATCGGCCTGGCCTTCGGGACCATGTTCGTCACCGAGTGGAGGATGGCATGAAGTGGTTCCTGATCCTCTGGGCGGCACCGATCGCGCTGCTCGGCAGCTGGTACGGCCTGTCCTACTACGACATGAGCTTCGGCATCTTCATGCTGACCCGCGATGCCCATGATCTGGTGTTTCGCATCTACGGGCATGTGTTGGGCATCCCGCCGGAAACCATTCCGCCGCTGGTGGCTCGCGCCATCGTCGTGGACAGCCTGATTGTCTTCGCTATCATCGCCTTCCGCAGGCGCAAGCGAATCATCGCCTGGTGGAAAAGTCGCCGTCCGCCGGAAACAGCGCAGTCGGCTCAGGATTTGCCGAGCGCCGAGAGCCTGTCCAGCGCCCCCTGAAGAATGAAGGAGGCGGCGGCCGAATCGATCCGCTCTGCCCGCTTCTTGCGCGACACGTCCATCTCGATCAGCGTCCGTTCCGCCGCGACCGTCGACAGCCGCTCGTCCCAGAAGACGAAGGGAATGTCCGTCTTCTCGGCCATGGAGCGGACGAAGGCGCGCGTCGCCTGGACTCGCGGGCCGGCACTGCCGTCCATGTTGATCGGCAGGCCGATGACGAAGGCGGCGATCTTCTCTGCTTCGGCAAAGGCGAGCAGCGTTTCGGCGTCGATGCCGAACTTCACGCGTTTGAGCACTGGGCGCGGGGTGGCAAACCTGCGGCCGAGATCGGAAACGGACAGGCCGATCGTCTTGGTCCCGAGGTCCAGCCCGGCAATCGGCTGGCCGCGCTCCAGCACGGCGGCGAGTTCTTCGATGGTCATCGTTGCCATGCAGTGACGCCTACCGTTTGCGGACGAATTCCGTGCGCAGCACCAGACCCTTTATCGTCTCGTGGCGGCAGTCGATTTCCTCTGGGTTTTCAGTCAGGCGAATCGACCTGATGACCGTGCCCTGCTTGATGGTCGTATTCGTGCCCTTGACCTTCAGGTCCTTGATCAGGGTGACCGAATCGCCATCGGCAAGAGCGTTGCCGCCGGCATCGCGCGCCATCGTTTGGCTGGCGGCTGCGGCGGCGGCGACTTCGGAGGCCGGGCGCCATTCACCGGTGACGTCGTCATACACATATTCGTCGTCGCTGTTGGCCATGGTAGTCTCCATTGGTAGTCTGGACGGTAGGCCGGCTGCGTTTTCACAGGCCGCTGTACGCCAATTGGCGAGAACCCCGCCGCGACAGGTGCGAGACACCGGCGCCGCGAGGAGTTTCAAGGCAATCGAACTGCTTTAGGTGCGCCATGCTCTATGGCATAAGGCGGCGGAAGTCCAACGGGAGAATACCATGAAGATCACCTGGCTCGGCCATTCGGCCTTCCATATCGAGACGGGGAAAGCGAAAATCCTGATCGATCCGTTTTTCACCGGCAACCCGTCCTTTGACGAATCGACGCGCAGGGATGCGACCGCCGGCCTGACCCATATCCTTTTGACGCACGGGCACGGCGACCATGTCGGCGACACGGTCAAGATCGCCAAGGAAACCGGTGCGACGGTCGTGGCCAATTTCGATCTCGGCATGTGGCTCGCCCACAAGGGTGTCACCAAGCTCGAGCCCGGCAACACCGGCGGCACGATCCATCTCGGCGGCTTTTCCGCCACCTTCGTCAATGCGCTGCATTCCTCCGCCCATATCAGCGAGGATGGGGTCTCCCATTCGCTCGGCAACGCCAACGGTCTGGTCCTGCATTTCGACGACGAGCCCACGCTCTATCATATGGGCGACACGGATATCTTCTCCGACATGGCGCTGATCAACGAGTTGCACCAGCCTGAGATCGGCCTGGTGCCGATCGGCGATCGTTTCACCATGGGCGGGGCGGTGGCCGCGCTCGCCTGCCAACGCTTCTTCAAGTTCGGCACGGTCATCCCCTGCCACTACGGCTCGTTCCCTATCATCGACCAGACCGCCGACACCTTCGTCGCGGCGATGGACGAAATGAAGGGCAAGGTGGAAGTGCCGAAGGTCGGCGGCTCGATTTCGCGGTAGCCGCGCGTATGGTGGCGGCAAGTCAGGCGGAGCGCGGACCGGCTGCCGGGCCGCGCGCACATTCACCCGTTGCGCTGCCGGGGCTTGGTCATTATAGCGGATAGGAAATTTCCGACCGGAGAGTGCCGATGTCTGTTGATCTTGCCACCGTCAAGCGGGTGGCCCATCTCGCCCGTATTGCGGTCAGTGAGGACGAAGCCCAACGCATGATGGGGGAGCTGAACGGCATCCTCGGCTTCGTCGAGCAACTGAGCGAAGTGAACGTCGATGGCGTCGAGCCGATGACCTCGGTGACGCCGATGGCGATGAAGGAGCGCGACGACGTCGTGACCGACGGCAACAAGGCCGAGGACATCGTCGCCAACGCGCCGGTCTCGGACCGCAACTTCTTCCTCGTGCCGAAGGTCGTGGAGTAAGCCCTTGACCGTTTCGATCGCCGTCGAGAGCCCGTTGCAGGACGAAGTGCGCGAACTGGTCGCGGAGCTGAACGCGGCTCTGCTGGCGCTTTCGCCGCCTGAGGCCTGCTACCACCTGACGGTCGAGCAGATGGCCGAGCCGGGCGTCACCGTCTGGATCGCCCGCGAGAACGGCAGAGCGATCGGCTGCGGCGCGCTGAAGCGCCATTCGGCCGATGTCGGCGAAGTGAAACGCATGTTCACCCGGCCCGAGTGGCAGGGCAGGGGCATCGGACGCCACATTCTGTCCAAGATAATCGAGACCGCCGAAAAGGACGGGCTTGCCGAACTGGTCCTTGAGACCGGCGACCGGCATCCCGCGGCCTGGGCGGTCTACGAGAAGGCCGGCTTCACCCGCTGTGGCCCCGTGCTCGACTATCCGGACAGTCCCTATTCCGTTTTTTATCAGAAGCAGCTTGGACGCGCCTCCAGCGCTGCGTGACCGCGAAAAGATTAAAGCCATGACCGATCTGACCCGCCTGACCATTGCCGAAGCCCGCAAGAAGCTCGGCGCCAAGGAGATCACCGCCGTCGAGCTGACGGAGGCCTATCTGACCGCGATCGATGCCGCCAACGGTGCGCTGAACGCCTATGTCACCGTCACGCCGGAGAAGGCCCGCGAGATGGCAAAGGCATCGGATGCCCGCATCGCCGAAGGCAAGGCCGGCGCGCTGGAAGGCATCCCGCTCGGCATCAAGGACCTGTTCGGCACCCGCGACGTCCACACCCAGGCCTGCAGCCACATCCTCGACGGCTTCAAGCCGAAATACGAATCGACCGTAACCCAGAACCTGTGGAACGACGGCGCCGTCATGCTCGGCAAGCTGAACATGGACGAGTTCGCCATGGGCTCGTCGAATGAAAGCTCCTATTACGGCCCGGTGAAGAACCCCTGGCGCGCCAAGGATTCCAACCTCGATCTCGTGCCGGGTGGCTCCTCCGGCGGCTCAGCCGCCGCCGTAGCGGCGTTCCTCTGCGCCGGTGCAACCGCCACCGACACCGGCGGCTCGATTCGCCAGCCCGCCGCCTTCACCGGCACCGTCGGCATCAAGCCGACATACGGCCGTTGCTCGCGCTGGGGCATCGTCGCCTTCGCCTCCTCGCTGGACCAGGCGGGCCCGATCGCCCGCGACGTGCGTGACGCGGCCATCCTGCTGAAGTCGATGGCGAGCGTCGATGCGAAGGACACCACCTCCGTCGACCTGCCGGTGCCCGACTACGAGACGTCGATCGGCCAGTCGGTCAAGGGCATGAAGATCGGCATTCCGAAGGAATACCGCGTCGACGGCATGCCGGAAGAGATCGAGGCGCTCTGGCAGCAGGGCATCACATGGCTGAAGGAGGCCGGCGCCGAGATCGTCGACATCACCCTGCCGCACACGAAGTATGCGCTGCCGGCCTATTACATCGTCGCCCCGGCCGAGGCCTCGTCGAATCTCGCCCGCTACGACGGCGTGCGTTACGGCCTGCGCGTCGACGGCAAGGACATCGTCGACATGTACGAGAAGACGCGCGCCGCCGGCTTCGGCCAGGAGGTCAAGCGCCGCATCATGATCGGCACCTACGTGCTGTCGGCCGGCTACTACGATGCCTACTACCTGCGGGCCCAGAAGGTCCGCACCCTGATCAAGCGCGATTTCGAGCTGGCCTTCCAGGCCGGCGTCGACGCGATCCTGACGCCCGCGACCCCATCGTCGGCCTTCGGCATCGCCGATGAGGATCTCGCCGCCGATCCGGTCAAGATGTACCTGAACGACATCTTTACGGTGACGGTGAACATGGCCGGCCTGCCGGGCATCGCCGTGCCGGCCGGCCTCGACCACAAGGGCCTGCCGCTCGGTCTCCAGCTGATCGGCAAGCCGTTCGAGGAGGAGACCCTCTTCAAGACCGCGCACGTCATCGAACAGGCCGCCGGCCGGTTTTCGCCGCAGAAGTGGTGGTAACCGGCGCTCGCCATGCGGCGATTCGGATGCTTTTATGAGGCCGGGAGAGCACCGGCATCATGATCACCATCCGATACGCGACTGCGGACGACGTTCCAGCACTTGCCGAGATCGGCCTGCGCGCCTGGGAGCAGGCGGCGACGGGCGTCGCCGACCTCGATGCGCTCAGAGGCATTGCACGCGAGGCCTTTTTGCAGTTCCTCGCCGCGAAGTGGGTGACCGTGATCGTTGCGGAGCGCGGTGGCGTGATCGCCGGTTGGGCGGCGCGCGAAAAGATGGACGAGGAGATCACTGATCTCTGGGTCGATCCGGCACTGCAGCGACAGGGTGTAGGTGCTGCGCTCCTGGTGGCGCTCGAAGATGCGATGCGCCGATCCGGTATCGAGGCGGCCGATCTCCAGACCCATGCCCGCAACGCGCCGGCGCTCGCCTTCTTTCGCAAGCAGGGCTACGCCGTGAACTGGCTGTCGGTGACCTATTCGCCGAAGCTCGATCGGGACGTGGAATCGGTCGGGTTGCGGCGGCAACTGGTGGAGGACCGGCCGGTCGGCTATGGGCCGGGCGGATTCTGATCGCTGGGCGTGCGCGACTGAAGCCGCGCACGTCTGTCACCGGTTGTCCAGTTGTGAACGCACCAGGACCAGCCCGCGCTGGGTGATGCGGTAGGGTTTTCCGTCGTTGGATGCGATGCATCTGCGTCGCTTGAGTTTGCGGAACAGCTCAATGTTCAGGCCGCTGGCGCGCCAGCCGTCCCGCGTGACGCAATAGACGTTGATGATGGTCCGGGTTTCGTCCCGTTCGAGTTCGATCCTGCCGCCCTGGGCGAGCAGATGGAGAATGCGCTGTTCGGCGCGGGAAATATCCATGATTGTTGAAGTCCGAGAGGCGTTCTCGAAGAACGCGAAAAAAACGATCCGCCAGGCGAGGCCGGGCGGGTTGAAGCGTTTTTTCCGGCCCATGCGCGCAAGAGAATTGCGGGCAGGGCCCTCAGCGGGACTCAGACAAAGAGAACATGAAGGCTCCACTATTCCGGCCAGAACCTATGAATCCGGCGCGGGGCCGTCAAGGTATCTGCGCGACCATTTGGGTCAGCCAGCTCGGTGCCGCAATCCAGACAAGCGCCAAGACAGCATGACCGCCGATGATGAGGTTCAACAGGGACCGGAACGGCTGTTTCCGTGTCTTGTGCCGCAGCAGTCTCTGGGCGAGGACTGCCCCGAGGCTTCCGCCGACAAGGGCCAGGCCGAGGAGCGTGCTCTCCTGAATACGCCACCTGCCGGCGCGGGCAGCCTCCTTGTCCCACCAGAAGACGAGGAATGTCGTCAAGTTGACGAGCAGCAGGACGGCGAGGCTCAAGAGGACGGTCATGCCGCGAGCGTATCCGGGCTGGGTTAACATGCGGCTATCCGGATTGCGGTGCTGGTCGACGCCGTGGCACCGGCAAAGCCTTGCGCCGCCTGCCCATATGGTCTACCGACACAGATGAAAATCAGGCACCTGAAGCGACCTTCAAAGAGCTCATCATGACCATCGTCGACGTCCGTATCTCCGATCCGAAACGCTATATCCCCGGCGCCACCGGCGACTGGGAGGTCATCATCGGCATGGAGGTGCACGCACAGGTCACCAGCAATTCGAAGCTCTTTTCCGGCGCTTCGACCGCGTTCGGCAAGGCGCCGAACGCCAACGTCTCGCTCGTCGATGCCGCCATGCCCGGCATGCTGCCGGTCATCAACGAGGAGTGCGTCAAGCAGGCGATCCGCACCGGCCTCGGCTTGAAGGCGAAGATCAACCACCGCTCGATCTTCGACCGCAAGAACTACTTCTACCCGGACCTGCCGCAGGGCTACCAGATCTCGCAGTACAAGGATCCGATCGTCGGCGAGGGTAAGATCGTCATTTCCGTCGGCCCGGATCGCCAGGGCCAGTTCGAGGACGTCGAGATCGGCATCGAGCGCCTGCATCTGGAGCAGGACGCCGGCAAGTCGATGCATGACCAGCACGCCACCATGTCCTATGTCGACCTGAACCGCTCCGGCGTGGCGCTGATGGAGATCGTCTCTAAGCCGGACCTGCGCTCCTCCGACGAGGCCAAGGCCTATCTGACCAAGCTGCGCACCATCCTGCGCTACCTCGGCACCTGCGACGGCAACATGGACGAGGGCTCGATGCGCGCCGACGTCAACGTATCGGTGCGCCGTCCCGGCGAACCCTTTGGCACGCGCTGCGAGATCAAGAACGTCAACTCGATCCGCTTCGTTGGCCAGGCGATCGAATACGAGGCCCGCCGCCAGATCGGCATCCTCGAGGACGGCGGTGTGATCGACCAGGAAACCCGCCTGTTTGATCCGAACAAGGGCGAGACCCGCTCGATGCGCTCCAAGGAGGACGCGCACGACTATCGCTATTTCCCCGATCCGGACCTGCTGCCGCTCGAGTTCGACGACGCCTACGTCGAGGAGTTGAAGGCGCACCTGCCGGAACTGCCGGACGACAAGAAGGATCGCTTCGTCCGCGAGCTCGGCCTGTCCGTCTACGACGCCTCGGTGCTCGTCTCGGAAAAGGCGATCGCCGACTATTTCGAGGCGGTGGCTGCTGGCCGTGACGGCAAGATCGCCGCCAACTGGGTCATCAACGACCTTCTGGGCGCCTTGAACAAGGCCGGAAAAAGCATTGAAAACACACCGGTTTCGCCAGGTCAGCTCGGCGGGATCATCGACCTCATCAAGGACGGCACGATTTCCGGCAAGATCGCCAAGGATCTGTTCGAGATTGTCTGGAACGAGGGCGGGGTACCGGCTGAGATCGTCGAAAGCCGCGGCCTGAAGCAGGTCACCGACACCGGCGCGATCGAGAAGGCCGTCGACGAGATCATCGCCGCCAACCCGGATCAGGTGGCGAAGGTCCAGGCCAAGCCTTCGCTGGCTGGCTGGTTCGTGGGCCAGGTGATGAAGTCGACCGGCGGCAAGGCCAACCCGCAGGCCGTGCAGGCGCTGGTCAAGGCCAAGCTCGGCATCGAGGAATAGCCGGTGTTCTTCGTCCGCACGGCCTGCGAGCGCGATCTGGCGAAGGTCAGCGCGCTGCTGGGGCAGGCGTGGCACGCGACCTATGATGCCCTTTATGGCGCCGACCGGGTCAAGGAAATCACGGAGAAGTGGCATTCGGCCGAGGTCTTGAAGGTGCAGCTTGCGCGCCGCGATGCCGAATTCGTCGTCGCCGACGACGGCAAGACACTCGGCGGCATGGGCTACGCCGCGATGTCGAAGACCGAGCCGACGGTCGCCATCCTGCATCAGCTCTATGTCCTGCCGCAGTATCAGGGCCAGGGGCTCGGCCGAGACATGTTCGCCGAGCTCGAGACCTGCTTTCCCGATGCGAAGGTCATGCGGCTGGAGGTGGATCCGCAGAACGCCAAGGCGATCGGCTTCTACGAGGCGCATGGTTTTGCCAGGGTCGGGGAGACCGCCAATTGCGGCGGCGGTCATTCCGGCATCGCCGCGCTGATCTACGAAAAGACGCTCGGCTGACCGCGGCCGGCGGCAGATCGCATGTTCGTTCCGTCGCGGCAAAACCGCCCAGAAGCGGCGGGAAACGCTGGACATTCAAGGTCTGCCGCGCCATAAGCGTTTGACGATTTTCGACAACGGGCCACCGTGACGGTCCGGTCAAGGAAGTGGACAATGAGCCTTCTCAAGCAGATCTTCACCTGGTGGAATGGGCAGACCCTCGGAACGCGCTTCCATACCTGGCGCTTCGGCAAGAAGGTCGGCGAGGACCAGTTCGGCAACGTATACTACCAGGGCGGCACCGATTCCGAAGGCCGCACGCGCCGCTGGGTGATCTACAACGGCTATGCCGATGCGTCGACGATCCCGGCCGGCTGGCACGGGTGGATGCACCACCGCACCGACGTTTCTCCGGCCGAAGAGAACTACAAGCCGCGCGAGTGGCAGAAGAACCACCGCGCCAACCCGACCGGCACCTCCCAGGCCTATCGCCCGCCGGGCTCGCTTGCCGTTCCGGGCGAGCGTCCGCGCGTCACCGGCGATTACGACGCCTGGACGCCGGGCAACTGATACGCTTTCGCCACATTTGACGGTTAGCGCATACCCTGCCGGCACGAGCCGGCGGCTGGAATTTGCGGGAGATACAGGAATGGCATCGGCCAGCACGCTCAGGATCGTTTCGCGGGCTGCTACGGCAATTGCCGCCGTCGCGGCGACGGTCCTGTCCGCTGGCGGTCCGGCGCAAGCCGCCCGTATTTCCAATCCCGTCGCGGTTTTTTCCGGCCTCGACAAGATCACCGGCCGCATCACCTCATTCGATGTCTATGTCGGGGAGACGGTGCAGTTCGGCGCGCTGCAGGTCACGCCGCGCGTCTGCTACAACCGCGACGACACCGAGGCGCAGAAGGTGGATTCCTTCGTCGAGGTGGACGAGATCACGCTGGACCGAAAGATCCGCCGCATCTTCACCGGCTGGATGTTTGCCGAAAGCCCGGGCCTGAATGCCGTCGAACATCCCGTGTTCGACGTCTGGCTTACCGAGTGCAAGGCGAAATCCGACGTCCCGCCACCAGCGTCGACGAACGGCAATTAAGGCCGCCGCGATCGCTCAATGGTCGCTTCCGCCCACCAGGTTTCTTGATTTTGTGCGTGGCTTTCTACCCGAAGCCGGTCGCGCTTTCGCCAGAGACAATGCCTTGGCGACAGCGATTTCAAGCCGAATCAGAAGGGCAGGTTGGGCGAGGCCAGCGCCTTTGACAGCATGCTTTCGTAATCGGCCTTGGGTACATCGATTGCGCCGAAGGTCTTCAGGTGTTCGGTCGTGAATTGGGTGTCCAGGAGCCGGAACCCTCCCTGTTTCAGCCGATCGACAAGATAGACGAGGCAGATCTTCGAGGCGTCGTTCCGCCGGGAGAACATGCTCTCTCCGAAGAATGCCGCCCCCAGCGATACGCCGTAGAGACCGCCGACGAGCTGGCCGTCCTCCCATGCCTCGACGCTATGGGCATGACCCATTCGATGCAGGGTCGCGTAGAGCGATCTGATCTTGCTGTTGATCCAGGTGGAGGGGCGGTCGGCCGCCGCCTCAGCGCAGCCCGCCATAACCGCCTCGAACGCGGTGTCGACACGGATCTCGTAAGGGGCTTTGCGGATTTTCTTCGCCAGGCTGCGCGAGACGTGGAAGCCGTCCAGCGGGATCACGCCGCGAATGTCCGGCTCGACCCAGAACAGTTCCGGGTCGTCAGCCGAATCGGCCATCGGGAACAGGCCGATGGAATAGGCGCGCAGCAATAGTTCCGGTGTCACTTCCGGGGACCTGCCGCGCCGCCCTGCCATGTTCTGCCCCTAGACCGAAGTCTTGGCCAGATAGTTCTCCAGCCAATGGATGTCGTAGTCGCCGTTGGCGATGTCCTGATTGGCAATCAGTTCCTGAAACAATGGGAGCGTCGTCTTGATTCCGTCAATGACGAATTCGTCGAGCACGCGGCGAAGGCGCATCATGCATTCGACGCGGGTGCGTCCATGCACGATCAGCTTGCCAATCAGGCTGTCGTAGTAGGGCGGGATGCGATAGCCCTGATAGGCGCCCGAATCGACGCGGACGCCAAGCCCTCCGGGTGCATGGAAGTGCGTGATCGTACCGGGCGAGGGGACGAAGGTGCGCGGGTCCTCGGCGTTGATGCGGCACTCGATCGCGTGGCCCGAAAACTCGATCTGATCCTGGGTGACGGAAAGCCCGGCGCCGGAAGCGACGCGGATCTGTTCGTGCACCAAGTCGATGCCGGTGATCGCCTCGGTGATCGGATGCTCGACCTGCAAGCGGGTGTTCATTTCGATGAAATAGAACTCGCCGTCCTCGTAGAGGAACTCGATGGTGCCGGCGCCGCGATATTTCATCTTCTTCATCGCGTCGGCGCAGATCTGGCCGATCTTCATGCGCTGCTCGACGTTCAGGGCCGGGGAGTTGGCCTCTTCCCAGACCTTCTGGTGGCGCCGCTGCAGCGAGCAGTCGCGCTCGCCGAGATGGATCGCATTGCCCGCGCCATCGCCAACGATCTGCACTTCGATGTGCCGCGGATGGCCAAGGAACTTTTCCATGTAGACGGCGTCGTTGCCAAAGGCGGCTGCCGCTTCCGAGCGCGCCGTTGCCACGGCCATTTCCAGGTCTTCCTCGGTCCGGGCGACCTTCATGCCGCGGCCACCGCCGCCGGCGGTTGCCTTGATCAGGACCGGGAAGCCGATCTTGCGGGCGATCTCCAGCGCATTCTCCGGCTTCACCTCGCCGTCGGAACCGGGAACGACGGGGATGCCGAGTTCCTGTGCCGTCTGCTTGGCGGTGATCTTGTCGCCCATCAGGCGGATGTGCTCGGCGGTCGGGCCGATGAAGGTGATCCCGTGCGCGTCGAGGATCTCGGCGAACTTGGCATTCTCCGAAAGGAAGCCGTAACCGGGGTGGACAGCGTCGGCTCCAGTGATCTCGCAGGCAGCAACGATCTGGTGGATGTTCAGGTAGCTGTCGCGCGACGGCGGCGGGCCGATGCAGACGCTTTCGTCGGCGAGGCGCACGTGCATGGCGTCGGCATCCGCCGTCGAATGCACGGCGACCGTGGCGATGCCGAGTTCCTTGCAGGCGCGCAGCACGCGAAGCGCGATCTCGCCGCGGTTGGCTATGAGGACTTTGGAAATCATCGCTCTGGCCTTATTCGATGACGATCAGGGGTTCGCCATACTCGACCGGCGCGGCGTCGGCGACAAGGATCTCGGTGACCTTGCCGGAGCGCGGCGCCGAAATCTGGTTCATCGTCTTCATGGCTTCGATGATGAGGATCGTCTGGCCCTCCTGAACCGTCGAGCCGACTTCGACGAAGGGACGTGCGCCCGGTGCGGGAGCGAGGTAGGCGGTGCCGACCATCGGCGCGGTCACGGCATTCTTGTTGTCGCGGGCAGCGGGGGCGGCAGCCGGCGCGGCCGTTGCGACGGCTGCCGGGGCTGCAAACTGAGCAGATGGAACAGGGGCGGAGACATATTGTGGCGTGCCGGCGCGCGAGACGCGGATGCGCAGTTCGTCCTGCTCGACTTCGATCTCGGTCAGGTCCGTCTCGTTGAGGATGTTGGCGAGATCGCGGATCAGTGCCTGATCGATGCCCTGTTTCTTGTCAGCCATTGGATTTAGCCTCTTTTTTTCTTTATTTCGTGATGGATTTGAGCGCGTTCAGCGCCAGGATGTAGCTTTGCTCGCCGAAGCCGCAGATGACGCCCTTGACCGCCGGCGCGATCATGGACGTGTGGCGGAATTCCTCGCGGGCGTGCACGTTGGACAGATGCAGTTCGACGACGGGAATACGGATGGCGCGGATGGCATCGTGCAACGCGATGGAGGTATGCGTGTAGGCGCCCGCATTGATCGCGATGCCCGCGGCCGTCTCGCCTGCCTCGTGGATCCAGTCGACGAGCGTGCCCTCGTGGTTCGACTGGCGAAAATCAATGGCGAAACCGAGCTTCTCGCCCTCGGCCCGGCACAGCACCTCGATGTCGGCCAGGGTATGCCCGCCATAGATGCCGGGCTCGCGCTTGCCGAGCGCATTCAGGTTCGGGCCGTTCAGGACGAAGATTGGTGACGCCATTCGGATTTCCGCTTTCTGGATCGTGGGTTACCTATAGACCGGTGGTTCCTTGAGGGAAAGCCCAAAGGAATCGCGCCGGTCTTGTCCACAACCATCAAGGCTGAACAGCACCGGGATGGCGGAAAGATGGCGGATTGGCGCGGTCCCGCCGTTGTTCGGGACAACGGGATCACGCGCAATCTTCAGACGGGCCGCGGCGGCGGCTTCAGCAGGCCGCCTTGCCGCAGGCGCGGACGTTGGCAACCTTGTCGCGGAGTTCGTCAACGCCGACGGCACCGAAGACGGCTTCGTTCGATATCACATAGGAGGGCGTACCGGTGATGCCGAGGCTCTGCGCAAGCGAGTAGGCATCGCGAACGGCATCGTCGTGCGGCTTTTCTGCCATGGCCTTGCGGATGTCGGCTTCGCTGACGCCGAGCTTGACCGCGACTTCGATCGCGCTCTCCTCGGTGGCGCGGCTTTCGGCGCCCAGAAGCGTACGGTGGAAATCGCCGTATTTTTCCGGTGCTAGGTCGCGGAAGGCCGCGCTCACCTTGTGGGCGGCGAGTGAATCCGGACCAAGGATTGGCAGTTCCTTCAGCACGAAGCGTACGTTCTTGTCGGCTTCGAGCAGCGCATCCATGTCGGACAGCGCCCGCTTGCAGTAGCCGCAGTTGTAGTCGAAGAACTCGACGATGGTGACGTCGCCGTTCGGGTTGCCGAGCGAGATGTCGTACTTGGCGTTGAAGATCGCCTTCTGGTTTTCGGTGATCGCCGCTTCGGCCTGCTGCTGCTGCGCCAGCATCTGCTTCTGCTGCAGCGCTTCCTGCATGTCCATCAGGATTTCAGGATTGGCGAGCAGGTATTCCTTGATATAGGCGCCCATCTCTTCCTTCTGCTTTGCGTCGAGCGCAAGGGCCTGCAGGGGGAACGACACGGTGCAGGCGAGCGCGAGCGCTGCGGCAAGCGATTGGGTGGTGGTGCGAAACATGCTGTCCTCGTTACATTGCGATGGCCGTATCACATCTGGGCGGCCGAACTTCTTGCCCGCGACGGTGTCGTTCCTTGCGGAGCATTGTAACGACCTTAGGGCGAGGTGGGCGCAAACGAAACAGCAAAAGTGGCCGAAATTCGGGCCTCCCGGGATTGTGAACAGGCGTTTCTTCCGGCAAGGGGAGGCTGGGGCGAGAAAACCGAAAGCAAGCAGGGAAGTACCAAGCGATGAAGATATCCAGGCGCAGCGCAGTCGAGCCCTTTCACGCGATGGACGTGCTCGCGGATGCGACACGGCGGAGGGCGGCCGGCCATCCGGTGATCTCCATGGCCGTCGGCCAACCGGCCCATCCGGCACCGCGCGCGGCACTTGAGGCCGCAAGGGCCGCCCTTGAAGATGGCCGCATCGGCTATACCGAGGCGCTCGGTCTCGATGCCCTGCGCCAAGGCATCGCAGCGCACTATCGAACCCGCCATGGCGTCAAGATCGACGCGTCCCGCATTGCCGTGACGACCGGTTCGTCGGCGGCGTTCAACCTGGCCTTCCTGACGCTGTTCGATCCCGGCGATCGCGTGGCGATCGCACGCCCGGGCTATCCCGCCTATCGCAACATACTCGCCGCCCTCGGCATCGAGACGATCGAGATCGAGGTGAACGCCGAGAACGATTTCACCATGACGCCCGAAAGTCTCGAGGCCGCGCAGACCGTGTTTGGCAAGCTCTCGGGCGTCCTGCTGGCAAGCCCGGCGAACCCGACAGGAACCGTCACCAACCGCGCCCATCTGCAGGCGCTCGCCGACTACTGCTCCGTAAACGACATCGCCTTCATTTCCGACGAGATCTACCATGGCCTGACGTTTTCGGGGGAGGAGACGAGCGCGCTCGAACTGACCGACGACGCCGTGGTCATCAACTCCTTTTCCAAATACTACTGCATGACCGGCTGGAGGATCGGCTGGATGGTGTTGCCGGAGGCCGTCGTTCGCCCGATCGAGCGCCTGACGCAAAACCTCTACATCTCCGCCCCGGAACTCTCGCAGATCGCCGCATTGGCCGCGCTCGGTGCCAACGACGAACTCGACCTCCATCGCGAAGCCTACCGTCGCAACCGCGATCTGCTGGCAACGCGTCTGCCCGAACTGGGGTTTTCGATCGCCTCGCCGATGGACGGCGCGTTTTATGCCTATGTCGACGTCGGGCGCTTCACCAATGACAGCATGGCGTTTGCCCGACGGATGCTGGCCGAGATCAACGTTGCGGCGACGCCGGGGCATGACTTCGACCCGATCGGCGGCCACCGCACGATGCGCTTCTCCTTTGCCGGCGCCCATGAAGAGATGATCGAGGCCACCGACCGCATCGCCGCCTGGCTGAAATAGACGGCGGCGGACGGGCCGCGGGCAGCGTGTCGGCGGAATCGACAATCCCGCCGGCTGAAACGAAAACCATCCGCCAACGTTCAGGTGCGGTTGATCGACACGCCGGCGTCGACGAGCATTGCCGTACCGGTGATGAAGCTGGAGGCGTCTGAGCAGAGAAACAGCGCGGCCCGAGCGATCTCCTCCGGCTGCGCGATACGCTTGAGCGCATTCAGCCCGGCTACAAATTCGCGTGCCTCCGGCGTGTTTGCCACGTCGCGCCCCATCGGCGTATCCGTCGCACCCGGCAACAGCGCATTCACGCGAATGCCTTTCGGACCATACTCAGACGCAAGCACCTGCACGAGGCCGACGAGGCCGGACTTCGACGCGGCATAGGCCGCAAGCCCGGGAAAACCGGCCGTATAGCCGACGAAGGTCGAGGTGAAGACGATGGTGCCGCCGCCGCGCGCCTCGATGGCCGGCAACTGGTACTTGGCGGCGAGGAAGCCGCTGGTCAGGTTGACGTCGAGCACGCCCCGCCATTCCGCAATGGACAACTCGGGCAGGGGGCCGACCGGCCCGGTGGTGCCGGCATTGTTGAAGGCGATGTCGATACCGCCGAATTCCGCTTGCGCGGCTTCGACGAGCGCCTGATGATGCGCTTCCTCGCTGACATCGCCGGGCACGGTGATTACGGCGCCGCCTTCTCCACGGACATCGTCTGCGACTTCGTCGAGCCGCTCGCGCCCGCGGGCCGAGAGCACCACCTTCGCGCCCTGACGGGCAAAGAGGAGGGCGGCGGCGCGGCCTATGCCGGAGCTTGCGCCGGTGATGATGGCGACCTTGTTGTCGAGGCGGGTCATGGGTTTCTCCTTTGCTGGCTTCTGACGACCGTCGGTGTCGCAGAACCGCAATCGAGGAACCACCCGATTCCCGCCAACGAAAAAGGCCCGGACAATGCCGGGCCCCTCAATATCTCTAAATTGAGCGGACTTCTCAGAAGAAGCCGCGACGCTGCCACCAGCCGCCCTTCTTGGGCTTTTCCGGCTCGTCATCGCCCTTTTCCTGCGACGCCGATGAGGTCACGACAGGAGGCGTCGCGATGGCCGCAAGGTCGCGGTTCGCTCGCGCCGACTTGGCCTCGTCGAGCGCTGCGGCGGCTTCCTCGACTGCGGGCTCGGTGACCGCCTCTTCCTCGGGCTGACCTTCGACCTCGACCTGGGCCGTGACATCGGCCAGGGGCTCGGCAGCCTCCGCGTCGGGTTCCACCTTCGCCTTTGCCTTGCGGGTCCGACGTGCCTTGGGGGCCGGCTCAGCCTGGACCTCGGCAACGATTTCCTCTCCGGTCGGTGCGGGCTGGCCCTCTACGGCTGCTTCCGCAGCGGCATCGGCGTCTTCCAGAGCCTCGACGTCCGATGCCCGGACCTCTTCGGATTCTTCGGCCTCACCCGACGTTTCGGACGTCAGAGACGTTTCGGCTTCGTCGCCGCGGTTGCGGCGACCGCCGCGCTTGCCGCGCCGGCGGCGCTTGCGCTTTTGCTCGCCCTCGGCGGAAAGGCTCGGTGCTTCGGCGCCGGCCTCGGCGGTCGCGCCCTCGTCCTCGCCATCGCCATTGGCATCGCCTTCGACCTCGTCCTCGTCACCGGCCTGCTCGCCGCCGAACGCGGCGGTGTCGCTGCCCTCGGCTTCCTCGCGTCCACCGCGACCGCGGCGCCGGCGGCGACGCTTGCGCTTGCGGCCGTCATCGGACGATGCGAGAGGCGCGGGCGAAGCGGCGACCGTTTCGGTCTCTTCCTCGGCGAGATCCTCTTCGATGATGATATCGTCGTCCTCATCCGGCTCCGGCGCGAACGGAACGAACTGGTCGATCTTGACGGGATTTTCCACCGGCTCGCCGCGGTCGATCGCAAAATGCTGGGCGCCGACATGGGCATCCGCATCGATGACGATGTGCAGGCCGAACCGCGTCTCGTAGTCGTTGATCGTGCCGCGCTTCTGGTTCAGCAGATAGAGGGCGATGTCCGGCGTCGTCCGGACGGTGATGTTGTGCGTGGTGTTCTTGAGCAGGTATTCCTCGACGCCGCGCAGGACATGCAGCGCGACGGAAGATTGCGAGCGCACATGGCCGGTGCCATTGCAATGCGGGCAGGTCTGCGTCGTGCTCTCGAGCACGGAGGCACGGATGCGCTGCCGCGACATCTCCAGCAGGCCGAAATGGGAGATGCGGCCGACCTGGATGCGGGCGCGATCGTTTTTCAGATGATCCTTGAGACGCTTCTCGACGGCGCGGTTGTTGCGCTTCTCCTCCATGTCGATGAAGTCGATGACGACGAGGCCGGCAAGGTCGCGCAGCCGCAGCTGGCGCGCCACTTCCTCGGCTGCCTCGAGGTTCGTCTGCAGCGCCGTCTCCTCGATCGAGTGCTCGCGCGTGGAGCGGCCGGAGTTGACGTCGATCGAAACGAGCGCCTCGGTCTGGTTGATGATGATGTAGCCGCCGGACTTCAGCGTCACCTGCGGCTGCAGCATGCGGTCGAGCTGGGCCTCGATGCCAGAGCGCGAAAAGATCGGGTGGATGTCGCGGTAGGGCTGAACCACCTTGGCGTGGCTCGGCATCAGCATCTTCATGAAGCTCTTGGCTTCCTTGTAGCCTTCCTCGCCGGCCACGATGATTTCGCTGATGTCCTTGTTGTAGAGATCGCGGATCGAGCGCTTGATCAGGCTGCCTTCCTCATAGACGAGGCAGGGGGCGGTGGAGTTCAGCGTCAGCGTGCGAACGTTCTCCCACAGGCGCATCAGATACTCGAAGTCGCGCTTGACCTCGACCTTGGTGCGGTTGG
The DNA here is from genome assembly GCF_041930185.1 of Mycoplana ramosa. Lineage (NCBI taxonomy): Bacteria > Pseudomonadati > Pseudomonadota > Alphaproteobacteria > Hyphomicrobiales > Rhizobiaceae > Mycoplana > Mycoplana ramosa. Next base: position 158,250 of record NZ_JBHEEW010000004.1, read on the forward strand.
CGCCGGCGGTGCGCAGGATCACGCCCATGCCCTGCGGAACCTCGAGGTCGCGGGCGATTTCCTTCAGGCGCTTGCGGTCCTGGGGGTTGGTGATCTTGCGGGAAATGCCGCCGCCACGCGCGGTGTTCGGCATGAGAACCGAATAGCGGCCCGCGAGCGAAAGATAGGTGGTCAGGGCTGCGCCCTTGTTGCCGCGCTCTTCCTTGGCGACCTGTACCAGCAGGATCTGCCGGCGCTTGATGACTTCCTGGATGCGATACTGCTTGCGCGGCTTGCGGACGATGCGATCGGGAACCTCCTCCATCGCGTCCTCGGCGCCGACGGATTCGATCTCTTCCTTCTCGTCGTGATGATCGTCGTCGTCGTCATCGTCGTCACCGCGGCGCTTGCGCACGTCTTCGGAGATCTCGTCGGTATCGACGGCCGCGGCCATGTCGCCGGACGGTGTTTTGCCTTCGCCGTCTTCGGCGGAGGAGGCCTCTTCGGTGGCCGCGGTTTCCTCTGCCGCCGCAGCTTTCTTTGCGCGCGGCTTGCGCGGCTTGCGCGCCTTCGGCTTGGCTTCCACTTCTGGTTCAACCGCGGCGGCGATGGCGTCCGCTTCGGCATCGGTCGCGGCGGAGGCTTCGACCGCTTCGACGGCAGGCTCGGCATCGCCGGCGGCTGTATCGGCCGCGACCTCGACCGTCTCCGTCTCGGCCATTGCCTCGACCGGAACGGCCACGTCAACGGTTTCCGTCGCTTTTGCTAGCGGGGCGGTTTCGACGTGCTCGATGTCTTCGTCACGACGTGCCTCTTCCGCTTCTGCGCGCAGGAGAGCCTGGCGGTCGGCAAGCGGTATCTGGTAGTAATCAGGGTGAATTTCGGCGAAGGCGAGGAAGCCGTGCCGGTTGCCGCCGTAGTCGACGAAGGCCGCCTGCAGCGATGGTTCGACCCGGGTAACCTTTGCGAGGTAAATATTCCCGCGAATCTGCTTCTTGTGCTGCGATTCGAAGTCGAACTCTTCTATGCGGTTGCCGCGTACGACAACGACGCGCGTCTCCTCTGCGTGAGACGCATCGATAAGCATTTTGTCTGCCATGTAGATTCTGCTCCTCGGCACGAGCGGAATCCACCTGGCGACCGGTCCTTTGCGGACGGTGGGCCGGAGAGGGGGAACGCTGCGCCGGATGTATGATTTCTCGTCTGACTACGGTGAGCGGGCCGCGGCCAGACCACAGCCGGTACGAGACTGTACCGGTGCCTGTTTACTTCTGACGAATACCGCAGCGACAACATCTACGTCCAAACGAGAATGCCAATGCTCTAGACCAATATGGCCCGATGAAAAAACCCGTACGGGTCGTGGTGGAAATCCACCCTGAGTTTGGTCCGGCCACCGCCGGAGTATCGCGATTCCATTTGCCCGGAAACAAGCATTGCGACGGCGGATGGAGGCCAAATGCGGCGCCAATTCCATATGGTTGGCTGCCCGTCTGCGGCTCCTATCCCGTCTGTACTTCCTTCCTGAAATTGCTTTTATGTTCAATATGTCACAATGGCAAGGAAAAAGCCGGGACCGTCACAATTATGATCCAATCACGGGGGATGCAGGCCGGCCGTTCTGGGCGGGGCTGTGGTCGGTAAGGTCTCGTTAACCGTGCCGGCGGCATGTTGGACGCTTCGCTTCTGTCCGGTTCGGATAGGCATGAACTGTCGAATCGGCGCGGAACGTCTCACGGAAGATCTGGTCGGGTGGAGGAGAGCGGGGGTTTGACGGTTGCGATGCTTCGAGGCGGCCAGGTGAGGCAAGTGGCAGGCAAGGCGTTGCGCCCGCTCACGGTCGCGGCCCTGGTGTTGGCTGCAGCTCTTGCCGGTTTTTCCAAATCGGCGGTCGCTGCCGAGCCGGTCGTGACGACGGCATCAATTCCGGTGGCGGATGCACCGCTGCTCGCATTTTCCGGCCGTGTTGCCGGAGACGATACCCGCACGCGCCTCGTCATCGACTTCGACCGGCGGCCGGATGTCTCGGTGCACTACGTCGCCAATCCCTATCGCATCCTGCTCGACCTGCCGGAAACCGTGTTCTCGCTCCCGAAGGACGACGTCGCTGCCCGCGGCGTCTTTTCCGACATTCGCTACGGCGCCATGGCGGCGGGGCGATCGCGGATCGTGCTGACGGCAAGAGATCCGGTCAGGGTCGTTGTTTCCGACGTGCGCGAGGAGGAGGCCGGCGGCAGTTATCGGCTGATCGTCGACGCGGAGGTTGTGACCGATGCCGCGTTCTCGGAACTGCTGGCCGGTCAGACTTGGAAGGACGCCGCCGCGATCCCGGCAGCGTCAGGCGGCGACCAGTTGTTGCCGGGTGCCGCCACAGGCGGCAGCGGGTCTTTCGTGGTCGCCGTCGATGCGGGGCACGGCGGCATCGACAATGGGGCGCAGGGTGCGGTGACCGGCACGAATGAAAAGGTGCTGACGCTCGCCTTTGCCCGGGAATTGACGACAGCGCTGAACAAACTGCCGTCGATGCAGGCCTTCATGACGCGCGAAAAGGACGAGTTCCTGTCCTTGCCGCAGCGGGTGCAACTGGCCCGCAGTCGCGGTGCCAATCTGCTCATTTCCGTACACGCGGACACGTTGCGCCAGAAGGACATTCGCGGCGCAACCGTCTACACGATTTCGGACAAGGCCTCCGACAGCCTTGCGGCCAACCTTGCCGAGCGGGAGAACCTCTCCGACGAGATCGCCGGCATGACGCTGGAAGGCGAGCCGGCGGAGGTCGCCGACATCCTGATCGACCTGACGCGTCGGGAGACGCAGGCCTTCTCCATCAGCCTCGCCAAGGAGGTGGTCGGCGCGTTCGAGGGGAAGGTCAACCTCATCAACAATCCGCACCGCCATGCCGGGTTCCGGGTGCTGAAGGCGCCCGACGTGCCGTCCGTTCTTCTCGAGCTGGGCTTTCTGTCGAACAAGGAGGACGAGCAATTGCTGCTCGATCCGGCCTGGCAGAAAAAGGTTGCCGAGCTGCTGGCCCAGGCCGTGCAGCGCTATCGCTCGACCGTCGTCGCCAACGGCGGTTGATCTGCTGCGGCTTGACCTCGTGCTCTCGTTCTCGCGACGCGAGGGGTTAAACTTCGTGTTACCCAAATTGATGTGCCGAAAAAGTGACAGCACATGCAATTGTGCCGTGGTCTTCCGGTAGCGTTTGTATTAAGCCCTATTTTCCTCACATTCACGGCCCTAGTCGGGTGCAACGTGAGGCGACTCGATGGGCGAATTTTCAGGTCGCCTTCGGGACGGGCGGCCCCCGGATTGCATACGTGCCTGGCGAGGCGCGCCGCTTTTGTCCCAGCCGATGAGATAATAGGGTACCGGTAACTGGCACATGTTCAGATTGATTGGATATTTTTTCGGGATTGGCACCGTGTTCTTTCTCGGTGTGGCCGCGATCGTCGCGGTCTATCTCGCAAACGTCACGAAAGATCTGCCTGATTACGAGGTGTTGAACAGCTATGCCCCGCCGGTGACGACGCGCGTGCACGCGGCCAATGGCGCGCTGATGGCAGAGTACGCGCGCGAGCGCAGGCTCTACCTGCCGATCCAGGCGATACCGGACCGGGTTAAGGCGGCGTTCCTTTCGGCCGAGGACAAGAATTTCTATAATCATCCGGGCGTCGACATCACCGGCCTGTTCCGGGCGATCGTGACCAACCTGCAGCAGATGGGCTCCGGCCGCCGCCCGGTCGGCGCGTCGACCATCACCCAGCAGGTCGCCAAGAATTTCCTGCTGTCCTCGGACCAGACGATCGACCGCAAGGTCAAGGAGGCGATCCTTTCGTTCCGCATCGAGCAGGCCTACACGAAGGATCGCATCCTCGAGCTCTATCTCAATGAGATCTTCTTCGGGATGAATTCCTATGGCATCGCCGGCGCGGCGTTGACCTATTTCGACAAATCCGTCACGGAACTGACCATTGCCGAGACGGCCTATCTGGCGGCCCTGCCGAAGGGGCCGAACAACTATCATCCGTTCCGCCGGGCCGAGGCTGCGATCGAGCGCCGCAACTGGGTGATCGACCGCATGGTCGAGAACGGCTATGTCACCAAGAGCGAGGGCGACGAAGCCAAGAAGCAGCCGCTCGGCGTCACCCCGCGCAACCGCGGCTCCTACCTCTTCGCCTCGGACTATTTCGCCGAAGAGGTGCGCCGGCAGATCATCGAGCGCTACGGGGACAACGCGCTCTATGAAGGCGGTCTGTCGGTGCGCACCTCCCTCGATCCGCGCCTCCAGGTGATCGCCCGCAAGACCCTGCAGGACGGCCTGATCAGCTATGACGAGCGCCGCGGCTTCCATGGTCCGATCAAGACGATCGAGATCGGCGGCGACTGGGGTGTCGAACTCAGCAAGGTCAGCGCCCTCAGCGACGTGCCGGAATGGAAGCTCGCCGTGGTTCTTGCGACCGATGCCAAGGGTGCCGACATCGGCCTGCAGCCGCGCAAGGAACCCTCCGGGAAGGTGGCGGAGGAACGCGTCACCGGCCGCATTCCCGCCGAGCAAATGAAATGGGCCTACCGGTCGGCCCGGGGCGACCGCAAGTCGGCCAAGTCGCCGGAAGGCGTTTTCTCTCCCGGTGACGTCGTCTATGTCGAACCCACCGAGGCGCAGGGAACCTATCGTCTGCGCCAGCCGCCAAGGGTTCAGGGCGGCCTGGTGGCGATGGATCCGCATACCGGCCGCGTGCTGGCGATGGTCGGCGGCTTTTCCTATGCGCAGTCCGAGTTCAACCGCGCCACCCAGGCGATGCGCCAGCCGGGGTCGTCCTTCAAGCCCTTCGTTTATGCCGCCGCTCTCGACAATGGCTATACGCCGGCATCCGTGATCATGGATGCGCCGATCGAGATCGTCGCCGGCGGCCAGGTCTGGCGTCCGCAGAACTACGGCGGCGGTGCGGCCGGTCCCTCGACGCTGCGGCTCGGCATCGAGAAGTCGCGTAACCTGATGACCGTGCGCCTTGCCCAGGACATGGGCATGGATCTCGTGGCCGAATACGCCGAACGCTTCGGTGTCTATGACAAGATGTATCCGGTTCTCGCCGCCTCGCTCGGATCGGGCGAGACCACTGTGCTTCGCATGGTGTCGGGCTATGCCGTCTTTGCCAACGGCGGCAAGCAGATCAAGCCGTCGCTGATCGATCGCATCCAAGACCGTTACGGCAAGACGATCTTCACGCATGAGGAGCGCACCTGCGAGGGCTGCAATGCAAGCCGTTGGGAAAACCAGGACGAGCCGAACCTGATCGACAATCGCGAGCAGGTGCTCGATCCGATGACCGCCTATCAGATCACCTCGATGATGGAGGGCGTGGTCACGCGCGGCACCGCGGCCGGCAAGATCAAGCTCGATCGCCCGGCGGCGGGCAAGACCGGTACGACCAATGATGAGAAAGACGCCTGGTTTGTCGGCTATACGCCGGATCTGGTCACCGGGCTCTATATCGGCTTCGACAACCCGGCCCCGCTGGGGCGCGGCGCGACCGGCGGCTCGCTGTCGGCGCCGCTTTTCAACACTTTCATGCAGGCGGCCACCGAGGGAACGCCCCCGAGCAAGTTCTTGATCCCTGAAGGCATGCAGATGATCGCGGTGAACCGCAAGACCGGCATGCAGGCCTACGAGGGCGAGCCGGACACGATCATGGAGGCGTTCAAGCCCGGCACGGGCCCGGCCGACGTCTTCTCCGTCATCGGCGGCGAGGAGTACATGGAGCCGGAGGAAATCCTGCGCAATTCGCCTCAGGCCAACCAGGCCGTCACCGGCGGGCAAAGCGGGCTCTTCTAGCAGTCGTTCCGGGGCGTGATAAAAAGGGCGGGCGTTCTGCGGCACTCGCCTTTACTTCTGCGCCCCTTATGACTATCTCACTACAGCGCCGCGCGTCAGGACGCGCAAAGGACGCTGTAGCACATTGCTATTGCTGCATAATTCCTGAAATCATTTCTGATTTCGGGAATGATGCAGCGGCCAACCAAACAATCGAAGCAGGCGGATATGCGCGCGGAAATCGAGAACGTAGTCGACGAAATCAAGCAGGCCATAAGCCTGCTGAGGAGGCATCTTTGACTGGGACCAGGCGATAAGACGGCTGGACTGGTTGAACAACAAGGCAGAGGATCCAACCCTCTGGAACGACGCATCGGAAGCGCAGAAGCTGATGCGTGAGCGCCAGCAGCTCGATGACGGCATCAATGGCCTTCGCGGGCTCGAGCAGCAGCTGAAGGACAATATCGAGCTCATTGAGCTCGGTGAGGAAGAGGGCGACGCCGACATCGTCAAGGATGCCGAGAACGCGCTGAAGGAACTGCGCACGGAAGCCAATCGCCGCCAGGTCGAGGCGATGCTGTCGGGCGAGGCCGACGGCAACGATACCTATGTGGAAGTACACTCCGGTGCCGGCGGCACGGAAAGCCAGGACTGGGCGAACATGCTGCTGCGCATGTACACCCGCTGGGCCGAGCGCCAGGGCTTCAAGGTCGAGCTCCTGGAAATCCACGACGGCGAAGAGGCCGGCATCAAGTCAGCCACGATCCTCGTCAAGGGTCACAATGCCTATGGCTGGATGAAGACCGAATCGGGCGTGCACCGGCTGGTGCGGATCTCGCCCTATGACAGCAACGCCCGCCGCCACACCTCGTTCTCCTCGATCTGGGTTTATCCCGTGGTCGACGACTCGATCGACATCGACGTCAATGAGAGCGATTGCCGCATCGACACTTACCGCTCGTCGGGCGCCGGCGGCCAGCACGTCAACACCACGGACTCGGCGGTGCGCATCACGCACATCCCGTCGGGCATCGTCGTCGCTTGCCAGCAGGAGCGCTCGCAGCACAAGAACCGCGCCAAGGCCTGGGACATGCTGCGCGCCCGTCTCTATGAGGCGGAGCTGAAGAAGCGCGAGGAAGCGGCGAACGCGGAAGCGTCCTCCAAGACCGATATCGGCTGGGGCCACCAGATCCGCTCCTACGTGCTGCAGCCCTACCAACTGGTGAAGGACCTGCGCACCGGCGTCGAGAGCACGGCCCCGGACGACGTGCTGAACGGCGATCTCAACGAGTTCATGGAGGCGGCGCTCGCCCATCGCGTCAACGGCGGCGCGGACGCGGCCGTGGAAGATCTCACCTGATCGGCGAAGCCTGAAACGGAGACTCTCTTCGCCTCCTGATTTCTTCGAGCGGTATCCACCGACTCCGTCATGCCGGACCTGATCCGGTATCCAGCGCGCTCAAGTCATTGAGCGCAAAGGACTTTCTTCGCCGCAGACGCGGCGCAGCTGGACCCCGGATCAAGTCCGGGGAGACGGAAGGAGGGCTGTTCGCGAAGATTGACGGTTCGTCGGCAGCCTGGTCCCTGCCGGCCTTTTCTGTCTGCAGCGGTAAAATTTGCAGAACGTGCGCGGTGCGGCCTATAAGACGCCGGCGGGCGGCGATGGCTCAATACTGAAACTGTTCGGACAGGATCCGTTCTGACCAGGAGTGGTCGGGGTCGGAGAGGATGATCGCCGTCGAATTCTCCGATTGGGTGATCGTGACCTTCGTCACCGACTTGACCTCGGTATAGTCTGCCACCGCGTTTACCGGCCGCTTTTCCGGCTCGAGAATGTCGATCTCCACGGTGACGTGGTTCGGCAGCAGCGCGCCGCGCCAGCGCCGCGGGCGGAAGGGGCTGACAGGGGTGAGCGCCAGCAGCGGGGCCTCCAGCGGCAGGATCGGCCCGTGCGCCGAGAGATTGTAGGCGGTCGAGCCGGCCGGGGTCGCCAGCAGCAAGCCGTCGCAGATCAGTTCCTCCAGCCGGGTGCGGCCGTCGACGGCCACGCGCAGCTTGGCGGCCTGGTAGGATTGGCGGAAAAGGTAGACCTCGTTGATGGCGAGCGCCTCGCGGTGGTTGCCGTCGGCGTCGATCGTTTGCATCTCCAGCGGCCGGCAGATGTTCTCCTCGGCCTTGGCCACCCGCTCCGGCAGCGCGTCGATGCTGTAGCGGTTCATCAGGAAGCCGACCGAACCCCGGTTCATGCCGTAGATCAGCTTGCCGGAATTCATCATCGCGTGCAGCGTCTGCAGCATGAAGCCGTCGCCGCCGAGTGCGACGATCACGTCCGCCTCGTCCGGTCTGGCATTACCGTATCGCGCCACCAGTTCGGCCATCGCCTCCTGCGCCTCGGGCGCCTGCGAGGCGACGAACGAAAGCGATCTGATGCTGCGTGTCATGTCGTCTGCTTTGTCCTTCTTCCAGGTCTGTCAACCGTCCGGCGCTCCTGCGGTTCGTGGATCGCAATCAGACGGAGGAGGCCTTTGTTGCATGCATTGGTGTCGAGTGCACCTCAAAACTTGTGCCGGCGCGCGCCGTGCAGGCCTTGCAAGCTCCCCTAACGTGGGCCGACGATGCGGAGCGATTGGTCGAGCGCCCTTAAGCGGCCCATAAGCTGAGCGGCGTAGACCGGCCCTGCGGCATCGAAGCGCCGCGATCGACCAGGGAGAATGTTATGAATGTCCGCAGACAATTGACCCTATCCGCAATCGTTCTCGGTATTGGCCTCGGCCTCGGGGGCGGCCCGACCTGGGCGCAGACCGCCGCGCACGATCATGGCCAGACCCAACTGGAACTGACGCTCAACGCCGGGGCAAAATGGCAAGGCGACGACAACATGATCAAGGGCATGAACGCGATCCGCGGGGCGCTCGCGGCACGGCTGCCTGCCATCGACGCCCGCACGCTGCCGGCTGAGGATTACAAGGCGCTCGCGACGGAGGCTCAGGGCCAGGTCGATTTCATGGTCGAGAACTGCAAGTTGCAACCCGAGGTGGACGAGCAGTTCCATACGGTGCTGGGGCAGATCCTCGACGGCATTTCCGCGCTGCAGGGCGAGGCCGATCCGCACGAGGGCGTGCTGTTGATCGTACAGGCGCTGGACGCGTACGGCGCCCATTTCGAGCACCCGAACTGGCAGTCGCTCTAGCTGGATTGCCCGCTGCCGCAAAGAATGCCACGTTGCGCCCGTCGGCCTCGCCGGCGGGCATGCAGAGCTTCCCTCCAAACGGTGGCAACAAGCAAGCGCGATGAGATTGTTGTTGGTCGAAGACGATGTGTTGCTGGGGCGTGGTCTGGTCGCCGGGTTCGGTCAGGCAGGCTTCGCGGTGGATTGGGTGCGCGACGGGGATGATGCCGCGGCGGCCTGGGCGGTGACGAAATATGACGCGGTGGTTCTCGATCTCGGGCTTCCCGGCATGGACGGGCTGACGCTGCTTCGAAAGCGGCGCGCCGCAGGCGACAAGACCCCGGTGCTGGTGCTGACGGCGCGCGACACCATCGCCGATCGCGTCCTGGGCCTGGATGCGGGGGGCGACGACTATCTGGTCAAGCCGTTCGATCTGGAGGAGTTGCTGGCCCGGGTGCGGGCGCTGCTGCGCCGCGCCGTCGGCGAGGCGGCTCCGGTCTTGAAGAACGGCCGGATCGCGCTCGATCCGGCGGCCCGGAGCGTGACGCTGGACGGAGCGCCGGTTGCGGTTTCGAACCGGGAGTTTGCCGTGCTGCAGAGCCTGCTGATGAATGTCGGGCGGGTCCTGAATCGCAGACAGCTGGAAGAACAGCTCTACGGTTGGGACGAGGACATCGACAGCAACGCCGTCGAGGTTCACATTCACAACCTGCGCCGCAAGCTCTTCCCGGATGTCATCCGCACGATGCGCGGCGTCGGCTATCACATCCCGGTTCGTCCATGAGTGGTTCGCTGCGCCGCCGGCTGGTGTTGTCCCTGTGCGGAAGCATGGTCGCCGCGTGGATGGCGACCGCCTACTTCACCTATTACGACACCCGGGGCCTGATCGACGAGGTTGTTGACGACCACCTCAAGCAGTCCGCGGACATGATGGTGGATTTTTTGGGTCGCTTGTCCGCAACGGCGTCGTTGCCTTCCGAAGGGTTGCTGATCGAAACCGATCGCGCGCAGCCGCTGTCCTTCCACATCCGCACCGGCCCGCCAGACGCCCATTCGCCGGTTGCAGCGGGAGACGGACAGGCCGGCTACAGCGACATCGTCAAGAATGGCGACAGTTGGCGCGTCTACAGGGCGGCCGCCGGTGCCGATACCTTCGTCGAGGTCGCTGTCCGCCAGGAGGTGCGCACGAGCTTCGCCGCCCGCGTCGCAGCCCATATCCTCCACCCGGTGTGGATCGCCGTGCCCTTGCTGGCGGTCCTGATCTGGGGTCTCGTCCGCTGGGGGCTGCAGCCGCTGGATCGGGTGACGGAGGGCGTCCGGCGCCGATCGGCGGCCGACCTGTCGCCGCTGCCACCCGAGACCGCGCCGGTCGAGGTGCTGCCGCTCGTTGATGCGATCAACGCCCTGTTTTCAAGGATCGCTGCCGCCCGCGCGCGCGACCGGCACTTTGCCGCCGACGCGGCGCATGAGCTTCGCACGCCGCTGGCAGCGATTCGCGCGCATGCGCAGGTGGCACGGCTGGCGACGACGCCGGCCCAACAGCAGCAGGCCATCGCCGACGTGCTTGTCGGGGTCGACCGGGGCACGCGCGTGGTCGAGCAGCTGCTGGCGCTGGCGAGGGTGGAGCATGACACCGCAGGCGCAGCGTCGCAGCCGGTCGATCTGGCGGCACTGATCCGAGACACCCTCGTTTCGCTGGCGCCACAGGCCGCGGCGCGTGACATCGATCTGGGCCTCGAAATTGAGCCGGGGCTCGAGGCGAACGTCCGCGGCAATGCCGACCTTCTCGGCGCAATGGTGCGCAACCTCGTCGACAACGCGCTGCGCTATATCCCCGAGGGCGGCCGGGTGACCGTCAAGCTGGCCCGCCGGGACAATGTCCTGGTCCTGCGCGTCGAGGATACAGGCCCCGGCATCGCGCCGGAACTGCGCGCACGTGCGCTCGACCGCTTTTTCCGGGTGGCCGGCAGCGGTGCCGAAGGGAGCGGACTGGGACTGTCGATCGTGGCGGCCATCGTCGAAAGCCATGGCGGCACTTTTACGCTCGGCGACCGTCCGGACGGGCAGGGGCTGTGCGCCGAAGTCACGCTGCCTGTGTGGGCGGCGGACCACTAGATCACCGGAATTGTGTCCTGTTTCCTTGGCCACGTCCTTCGCCTACAATCCCGAAATCGACCACCGAGGAGTTCCACCATGAGCGAAGACGCCTTCAACATGTCGGTCCGGAAGTTCCTGAAGGAAGTCGGCGTCACCTCGCAGCGCAAGATCGAGGAGATGGTGCGCGAAGGGCAGGTCGGCGGCAAAAAGCTGAAGCTGCGCATGACGCTGACGGCGGAGGGCACAGATTTCACCCACGTGGTCGACGGTGAAATCGACCTTCCCTAGAGCATGTCTTTCCGAACGTGGAAACCGGTTTCGGACAGAGACATTCGAAAAACAAAGAGCCAAGGCATGGTCGCGGATCTGAACGATCGCGACCTGCTTGAGGTGGCCGGCAGGTCAAGCGAACCGGGCTGCGCTTTTCGCGCGCGCCTTTGCGGCCTCTTCCTCCCGGTTGCGTGGCCGCTGCGACGTTTCCATGGAAGCGAGCAGCTCGCCGGCGCAGGCCGCGATCGACCGCACCGCGCGATCGAATGCCGCTTCATTCCGCTTCGATGGTCTCGTCGTTCCGCTCAGCTTGCGCACGAATTGCAAGGCCGCATCGTGGATTTCCTGCTCCGTCGCCGGAGGATCGAAATTGAACAGGGGCTTTATGTTTCGGCACATTGATGTGCTCCTCTCCGTCTCCCAGAAGGCCATGATGAGAAGATCTCAGTGACTCCGGGTTCGGTGAAGCGCTTTCAAAGCGAACCTCAGAGCCGAGAATATAACAGTCGCGATGCTTTCTCCAACGTCGACACAGCTTGCGGCCTTCCTGGGGCCCTACATGCAGCCGCCGTCTTTGGAGCGATAGCTTGTTCGTGGTATCCAAAGCCGAGGACAACGAGCCTCGGCATTGGTGTTTCTGAGGCTTGTTCACATGTGAGCGCGCCCCAACTACAGCCAAAGCCCGGGGATTGGTTCCCCGGGCTTTGACATATTGGTGTTGGCCACCAAACAAATCGATAGGGCCCTCAGCTCAGCTGCACCCGCTCGTGGCGCCACACGTGTCACACTTCTCGCACGTACCGTTCCGCACCATCGTAAAATTCTGGCACTCCGAGCACATGCTGCCGGTGTAACCCTGGGCGATCGAACGCATGCGGCGTTCGTTCTCCAGCTTCTTCGCATCCGCCTTGGCCGCGGCTGCGTCGGCCTGGGCCTTGTCGGAGAAGAGGGCGGTCACGCTCGGTTCGGCTTCGCTTGCAGCCTCTTCGGCGACCTGTTCGGCCAGTTCCGCGGGCTTTTCCTCGTAGTCGCGCTTGAAGGCGACGATTTCGGAGGTGGAGATCGCAAACGTCGGCTCCAGCTTGCGCGCGGCGCTGCCGGCAAAGGACGTGACGTTGCCGGACGATGTGGCCTTGGCCGGGGCGGCGGTCGAAGCCCCCTTCGGCTCGTTAAGCTGGCGCTCGCCGCCGCTGCCGGAGACGAGGGTGGGCTTGTAGCCGCGGGTCCAGCCGGTCGAGATCAGGTTGGTCTTGCCTTCCTGGATGCCCTTGCCGAGCGCGGTGTTGGAGAAGTCCGACGTGTCGACATGGGCAAGGTCGTTGCGGCCGAGATAGGACACGGCGAGCTCGCGGAACACATAGTCGAGGATCGAGGTGGCGTTCTTGATCGCGTCGTTGCCGATGACGATGCCGGCCGGCTCGAACTTGGTGAAGGTGAAGGCCTCGACATATTCCTCGAGCGGCACGCCGTATTGCAGGCCGAGCGAGATGGCGATGGCGAAGTTGTTCATCATCGCACGGAAGGCGGCACCCTCCTTGTGCATGTCGATGAAGATCTCGCCGAGGCGGCCGTCGCCGAATTCGCCGGTGCGCAGGTACACCTTGTGCCCGCCGATGATCGCCTTCTGGGTGTAGCCCTGGCGGCGGTTCGGCAGCTTTTCGCGCTCGCGGGTGACCTTTTCGATCACGCGCTCGATGATCTTCTCGGTGACGGTCACGGCGGCGGCGGCAGCCGGGGCCTGCAGCAGTTCCTCGACGGCATCCTCGTCCGCCTCGTCCTCGATCAGCGAGGCGTTGAGCGGCTGCGACAGTTTCGAGCCGTCGCGGTAGAGCGCGTTGGCCTTCAGCGCCAGCTTCCAGGAGAGCATGTAGGCCGAGCCGCAGTCCTCGACGGTCGCCTCGTTCGGCATGTTGATCGTCTTGGAGATCGCCCCCGAGATGAACGGCTGGGCGGCCGCCATCATGCGGATGTGGCTTTCGACGGAGAGGTAGCGCTTGCCGATCTTGCCGCAGGGGTTGGCGCAGTCGAATACCGGCAGGTGCTCGGCCTTCAGGAACGGTGCGCCCTCCAGCGTCATCGCGCCGCAGACGTGGATGTTGGCCGCCTCGATGTCCTTCTTCGTAAAGCCGATGTGCTCGAGCAGGTTGAAGCTCACGTCGGCGAGTTGCTCGTCGGAGACCTTCAGCGTTTCCTTGAGGAAGTCGGCGCCGAGCGTCCACTGGTTGAAGACGAACTTGATGTCGAAGGCGCTCTTCAGCGCGGCGTTGACGGCGGCGATCTTGTCGTCGGTGAAGCCCTTGGCCTTCAGCGAGCCGGGGTTGACGCCCGGCGCCTGGTTGAGGTTGCCGTGGCCGACCGCATAGGCCTCGATCTCGGCGATCTGGGCCTCGGAATAGCCGAGTGTGCGCAGCGCGTCGGGAACGGCGCGGTTGATGATCTTGAAGTAACCGCCGCCGGCGAGCTTCTTGAACTTCACCAGCGCGAAGTCGGGCTCGATGCCGGTCGTGTCGCAGTCCATGACGAGGCCGATCGTGCCGGTCGGCGCGATCACCGAGACCTGGGCGTTGCGATAGCCATGCTTCTCGCCGAGCTCGACGGCCTTGTCCCAGGCGCTCATCGCGTGGACGATCAGGTCCTGGTCCGGGCAGTCGTCATGAATGAGCGCGACCGGGTTGACCGACAGCTTCTCGTAGCCGGTCGCCTCGCCATAAGCCGCGCGGCGGTGGTTGCGCATGACGCGCAGCATGTTGTCGCGGTTCGGTGCGAAGCCCGGGAAGGTGCCGAGCTCGCCGGCCATCTCGGCCGACGTCGCATAGCAAACGCCGGTCATGATGGCGGTGAGCGCGCCGCAGATGGCGCGGCCTTCGGCCGAATCATAGGGGATGCCGGAGGACATCAAGAGGCCGCCGATGTTGGCATAGCCAAGGCCCAGCGTGCGGTACTCGTAGGAGAGCTCGGCGATCTGGCGGGACGGGAACTGCGCCATCATCACCGAGATTTCCAGCACGATCGTCCACAGGCGGACGGCGTGCTCGTAGTCGGCAATGTTGATGTTCTTCGTCGCCGCGTCCTTGAACTGCAACAGGTTCAGCGAGGCGAGGTTGCAGGCGGTATCGTCGAGGAACATGTATTCCGAGCACGGGTTGGACGCGCGGATCGGGCCGGCAGCCGGGCAGGTGTGCCAGTCGTTCATCGTGGTGTTGAAGTGCAGGCCCGGGTCGGCCGACGCCCAGGCGGCATAGGAAATCGATTCCCACAGGTCGCGCGCCTTCAGCGTCTTCATCACGCGGCCGTCCTTGCGGGCGGTCAGGTGCCAGTCGCCGTCATTCTCAACAGCGCGCAGGAAATCGTCCTTGATCGAGACGGAGTTGTTGGAGTTCTGGCCCGAAACGGTGAGGTAGGCCTCCGAATCCCAGTCCGTGTCGTAGGTCTTGAACTCGAGGTCCTTGTAGCCTTGGCGTGCGAACTGGATGACGCGCTTGATGTAGTTTTCCGGAACCTGGTTCTTCTTGGCGGCGCGGATCTCGCGCTTCAGCGCCGGGTTCTCGTTCGGGTCGAAACACTGGTCGCCATCGGCCGAGCAGTTGATGCAGGCCTTCATGATCGCCTTGAGGTGGGAAGCGACGATCTTCGAGCCGGTGACGAGGGCTGCCACCTTCTGCTCTTCCTTGACCTTCCAGTTGATGTATTCCTCGATGTCGGGGTGGTCGATGTCGACAACGACCATCTTGGCCGCGCGGCGCGTCGTGCCGCCCGACTTGATGGCCCCGGCGGCCCGGTCGCCGATCTTGAGGAAGCTCATCAGGCCGGAGGAGCGGCCGCCGCCGGACAGCTTTTCGCCTTCGCCGCGCAGGTGCGAGAAATTGGAGCCGGTGCCGGAGCCGTACTTGAACAGGCGCGCCTCGCGCACCCACAGGTCCATGATGCCGTTCTCGTTGACGAGATCGTCCTCGACCGACTGGATGAAGCAGGCGTGCGGCTGCGGATGCTCGTAGGCCGACTTGGACTTGGTCAGCTTGCCGGTGAAGGGGTCGACATAGAAGTGGCCCTGGCCGGGGCCGTCGATGCCGTAGGCCCAGTGCAGGCCGGTGTTGAACCACTGCGGGCTGTTCGGGGCGACGCGCTGGGTGGCGAGCATGTAGGCGAGCTCGTCCCTGAACGCGGCCGCGTCTTCCTCGCTATCGAAATAGCCGCCCTTCCAGCCCCAGTAGGTCCAGGTGCCGGCGAGACGGTCGAACACCTGGCGGGCGTCCGTCTCCGAGCCGTATTGCTCATCCTTCGGCAGGTCCTTCAACGCCTCGGTGTCCGGGACGGAGCGCCACAGGAAGGAGGGGACGTCGTTCTCCTCCACCTTCTTCAGGCGCGCGGGCACGCCGGCCTTGCGAAAATACTTCTGGGCCAGGATGTCGGCTGCGACCTGGCTGAACTGCGCGGGGACGTCGATGTCGGCAAGCCGGAAGACGATCGAGCCGTCCGGGTTCTTGATCTCGCTGGTGGCCTTGCGGAATTCGATCTCGGCATAGGCCGACTGGCCCTGCTTGGTGAAGCGACGTTCTATGCGCATGGTCCGTTGTCCTTCTGTCAGCGTTCCTGCGTACGTGTGCGCAGGCGCAAATGTTCCGCGCGGCCGCAATGTCTCGCAGCCAGCCCCAATGTTGTTTCAAATGTGTGCGGGAAACCCGATCTACCGGAGATCCTGTATCTTGTGTCGAAGATGGCTGCAAACACCAAATATAGCGTTAACAGCTTCTTCATGCCAGCCCTTGGGCCGCTCGGGCGATCAAGAAATCGTGCGCAGAACGCCCTGCGCTGCTGGCGGCTCATCCACCTTGACGCATGGTTACCAATCGCGATTTCCAGATTTGAGAACCGGGCGCTTAACTTTCCGATCCGGTCGCCGTTGCAACTTAAGAACCATTAACGCCATGGCACCCGATTCCGTCAAGGGGTGGTCTGTGACGGATTTGTGGACGCTACATGTTGTGTGCGATGCCTGTGGAAAATGGGGAGATCATTCAAATGCTGCAAAATCAGGCTGTTCGGGGCATAGCGTCACGGCCGGCGCGAGACAGGTGTGGATAGCCCAAGAAATAATGGGGCAAAACTAAGGGTAAATGTGGGCAGCGCAAATGGAGGGAGTTGGCAATGGAGCAGCAATGTGCGTGCCCGAATCGAACACGGATCGACCGGCGGAAAAATCACGACGATGAAAGCGGCGATGTCCCCTTGTTTGCCACCGCGCCGACGTCCGGTTGAAGGCCGTGCGCAGCCACGGCGAGACGCGCGCCGCTGACCTGCCAGCGCGTTTTCCAAAAACGATCTGCGGGCGGCTGTCCCTCGCCATGCCGCCATTTCCGCGGCGGCATCGCAGGGGCTGATGCCGAAAAGGGCAGGGGGTGTCGGGCCGTCAGCCGCGGCTGCCCTTGGCAATTGGCTCCTGGTAGGTGAAGCCCAGGTCCCAGGGGAAGTAGATCCAGGTGTCCTGGCTGACCTCGGTAATGAAGGTGTCGACCAGTGGCCGCCCCTTGGGCTTGGCATAGACGGCGGCAAAATGCGCCTTGGGCAGCATCGCGCGGACCTGAGCGGCGGTCTTGCCGGTATCGGTCAGGTCGTCGATGATCAGGATGCCTTCGCCCTCGTTCTGCAGCAGTTCCGGGGTGATGCCCTTGAGCACGTGCATTTCGCCCTGTGACACGTAGTCGTGGTAGGAGGCGACGCAAACGGTCTCGATCAGGCGGATGTTCAGCTCGCGCGAGATGATCGCCGCCGGGACAAGACCGCCGCGCGTGATGCAGACGATCGCCCGCCATTCGCGATCGTTGTCGGCAAGCCGCCAGGCAAGCGCGCGGGCGTCGCGGTGAAACTGGTCCCAGGAAACGGGAAAGGCTTTGTCGGGAAGCGACATGGCGGGCTCCTATCGCCGGGCGGCCGGCGGAAATGCGGATGATCAGTCTTTTCTAAAGCAGTTGCGCCGCGAAGGGAAACCGCGCAGTTGCCCCGCTGTCCGATGATCCACAGCGAAGAGAGCGTGCGGCCACGGTGGAAGGCAGCCGCGCCATGCTCGAAACCGGATCATCGCGACATGATCGCCGGCACGCGCAGGTCCTTCATCATTGCGCTGGTGACGCCGCCGAACAGGCGGTGCCGCAGCCAGGAATGGCTGAAGGCGCCCATGACGAGCAGATTGGCGCCGGTCTGGCTGACGCGGCGGTTGATCACGTGGGCGACGGTATCCCCGCCGGAACTGACGGAATTGACGGTCACCGTCAGGCCATGGCGGGTAAGGGCGGAGGCGATCTCGGTGCCGGAGAACGCCGCGTGCTCCGAGGCGCTGTCGCGGGCGTCGACCGTGAAGATCTCGATCTCCTTCGCCTCCTTCAGCAGCGGCAGTGCGTCGAAGACGGCACGGGCCGATTCGCGCGTGCCGTTCCAGGCGACCAGCACGCGTTCGGGCGTCTCCGGCCCGGCGACGGCCTCGGAGACGAGGCAAAGCGGCCGGCCGCTTTCATAAAGCAGGTCCTCGATGTCGGCGCGGGACGGGCCGTCGCCGGTGGGGTCCAGCTGCGCGGCCACCACCAGGTCGCTGGCCCGCGCGCTGTCGATGACGCCGCTGGCGCTGTAGCCGGCGCTGCCGGTGAAAAGCCGCCACTCGTGGGGGACGCCGGCGCGTTGGGCCAGGGTCCTGAAGGTCTTCTGGATCGTCCGCGAAACCGCCTGCGCCTGCGCCTGCTGTTCCATGATCGCGTTGGGATCGGGGAACTCCATCGGTGCGGCGATCGTGACGACGATCGGTGTCTCGGCGTGGACGCCGATCAGATGGGCGCCGTGCCGCTCGGCAATCGCGAGCGCGTGCTGTGTGACCTTTTCAGCGTCTTCCGCAACACTGAGCACGGCGGTGATGGTCTTGTAGGTCATTGCGGTCTCCATTGCGGTCGGGGTGCGCCTCGCAGAACGGAAAAGTCTTCCAGGAGGTCGGTAACGCTTTGAATTTCCGCATGATCCTTTCTCCTTTTCGCCTTTGTTTCAAGAGGCATGCGCAAACTGTTCGCCATTTGCCTTCACAACTTTGCGATGCGGACGCTGCCAGGCCGATGCAATCTGCGCCGCCGGTTGCCGGACGGCTTTGATGTCGGTCAAGTGGCGGCTTTTGCCGCCGCAATTTCGGCGATCATTGCGAGGATGTCCCTCTCGGCCGCCTCTGCCGTGGATTGTTCGCGGCTGCGGATGACGATCTCGGTCGAAAAGCGGGTTCCGTCGAACCGCGGATAGGAGCCGATCGAGGTTTCGGGATGGGCCTTCTGGATGGCGGTGAGCTGGGTGCCGATGTCGCCCTCGCCAAACGGGGAGGCGATGCTGCGGGAAAGCACCGGCGAGCCGGTCCGAAGCGTCGGCAGGAGCGCTTCCAGCATCGCGACGAAGACCTGCGGCACGCCGGCCATGACATGCACATTGCCGATGCTGAATCCGGGGGCGGTCGAGACGCTGTTTGGAATATATTTCGCGCCGATCGGCATCCGCGCCATGCGCTGGCGCGCCTCGTTGAACTCCATGCCGCGACGGGCATACATCGCCGCCATCAGTTCCATCGCGGCCGGGTCGTGCGTGCAGGGCACGCCGAACGCCCTGGCGACCGCGTCGGCGGTGATGTCGTCATGGGTGGGGCCGATGCCGCCGGAGGTGAAGACGTAGTCGTATCGGCCGCGCAAGGCGTTCAGGGCTTCCACGATCATCTCTTCCTCGTCGCCGACGATGCGGACCTCCTTGAGGTCGATGCCGGCCAGGAAGAGCGTGTCCGCCAGATGACCGATGTTGCGGTCCTTGGTGCGCCCGGACAGCAGCTCGTCGCCGATGGCGAGCATGGCAGCGGTGATGATGGTTGCGGAAGCCATTGGAGATATTCCTTATTGTCGTGCGTTCGTTCAACGCGGCGAGGCGATTGTCAATTCTGCGCGAACAGTCTGTTTCGCTGGCGGATGCTGGCTTTGTCTGGGCATGTGCTCCATCTTCGCAGTTGCAGCAACCAGCGGAAAGACCGCTAGCATTTACGGAACGAGAAAGAAGAATGGCAAAAGTACTGGTTCTTTACTACTCCGCCTACGGGCATATCGAAACCATGGCGAATGCCGTGGCTGAAGGCGCGAAGTCCGCGGGCGCCGACGTCGCTATCCGGCGGGTTCCGGAGCTGGTTCCGGAAGAGGTCGCCAAGGCCTCGCATTTCAAGCTCGACCAGGCGGCTCCCATCGCCACGATCGACGAACTGGAAGAATACGACGCCATCATTGTCGGCGCCGGCACGCGCTTCGGCACCGTGGCATCGCAGATGCGCAATTTCTGGGATCAGACCGGCGGGCTGTGGTTCAACGGCAAGCTGGTCGGCAAGATCGGCTCGGTGTTCACCTCGTCCGCGACCCAGCACGGCGGCCAGGAATCGACCCTCCTGAGCTTCATTCCGACCTTCCTGCATCACGGCATGGTCGTCGCCGGCCTGCCTTACGCCTTCCAGGGCCAGATGGGGATCGATGAAGTCAAGGGCGGCTCGCCCTATGGTGCCTCGACGATCACCGACGGCGACGGCTCGCGCCAGCCTTCCGCCGTCGAGCTCGACGCCGCCCGCTTCCAGGGCGCGCACGTGGCCAAGCTCGCTGCGAAGCTCGCTGGCTGAGGTCACACACTATATTGAGTTTGAAAGGGCGCGGTCGGTCGACCGCGCCCTTTTTCGTTTGGATGAAGCTGGCGCCGGCTGCCGCGTACACCTGCGGCTTTACCTAATCGGCGACCTCACAAGATTTTTCCGTTGGACGCCACCAGCCGGCCGCCCTTGTAGACATCGCGCGGCTTTGGCACCTCGACCACGGCCTGCGGTATGTGCGGCGCGTCGAGCACGACGAAATCGGCTCTTGCACCGGGCCGAATCCCGTAGTCCTCGATGCCGAGCGCCTTCGCCCCGGCCGCGGTGACGACGTCGAAAGCGGCCGACAGCAGGTCGTCGGTATAGAAGCCGGAGCGATAGGCGATGATCGAGGCCCGGCTGAGCATGTCGCCGTCGCCGAACGGCCACCACGAATCGCGGATGTTGTCGCTGCCGGAGAAGACGGTCACGCCTTCCCTCCTAAGAAGCGCGACCGGCGGGAAGGCGTGGTCGCCCGGCGCGTTGGTCATGATCGCGACGCCGGAGCGGGCGAGCAGGGCGCCGGTGCGTCTCGCAAGGTCTTCAGGCACGTCGCCGAGGCCATAGGCGTGGCTGATCGCCACCTTGCCGCTCATGCCGAGCGCCTGTGTCCGTGCGCAGATCTGCTCGATCTCGAAGATGCCGAGCGTTCCCATGTCGTGCAGGTGGATGTCGACGCCGACACGGCGCCGCTCGGCAATGCCGAAGACGACATCCAAGTGCCGCTCGACGTCCCGGTCGAAACTCGCCGGATCGAGCCCGCCGACCAGGT
The DNA here is from genome assembly GCF_041930185.1 of Mycoplana ramosa. Taxonomy (NCBI): domain Bacteria; kingdom Pseudomonadati; phylum Pseudomonadota; class Alphaproteobacteria; order Hyphomicrobiales; family Rhizobiaceae; genus Mycoplana; species Mycoplana ramosa. The sequence continues at coordinate 179,017 of NZ_JBHEEW010000004.1, forward strand.
CGGCTCCCATTCCGATCGCTGCGTCCAGCAATTCCGCCGTGCCCGGATTGGAGAGGATGCCGCTTTGAGGAAAGGCGACGAGCTGGATATCGATTCGGTCGCGATACTCGTCACGCACGGCAAGAATCGTCTCCAGCGACGTCAGACCGACCGAGCCGTCGACCATCACATGGCTGCGCATGTGCGTGGCGCCGTGGGCGAGGCACAGTTCGAGCTGGTTGCGCGCCCTGACCGCCATCGGCGCCGCCTTCGCCATGTTGTCCGCCTGGAACGCCACCCGCTCGCGCACGTCGAAGCCGTTGGTGCAGGGGCGGTGCGGCTTCCATTCGTCGCCGTAGAAACTGGTGTCCAGATGGATGTGCCCCTCGACGAGGCCGGGGATCAGCAGTCGACAGTGGACGTCCACCGTCTGTCCTTCCGCTGCCCGTGCCGTCGCGCTCTCGATCGCCTGGATCGTGCCGTTTGACACACGGATGTCCACCAGCCGCCCGTCGGCCAGCCTGGCGTTGGTAAAGGTCGATACGGTTGCCATCGCACTCTCCTGATCTGCGGGGGCCTGCCGGCGCAAGGCGCGCCGCTGCAATCCACGCGCGTCGTTCACAGCAAGCGGCAGCTCTTTCCGGCCGGTCTCGGCAGGGTCTGCACACTGTCAATCTAATGGAGGAAGAAGTGGTGGGCGATGAGAGACTCGAACTCCCGACATCCTCGGTGTAAACGAGGCGCTCTACCAACTGAGCTAATCGCCCGCCGCGTTGGTGGCCGTGATCTATGCGGAACCGGATCAAACCGCAAGAGCCCTGATGATGTTTTTTGGGGATTTTTTTGCCGGCGGCTTTGGACGCGGGATCCGGGCATTGGCAATTCCGCCGGTCTGTCCCGTGGGCAAGATGGATGGCATCCGGTAGATCGAGCGGTCATCGCAGCACCGAAGGGCAGGGCGCCGCGCTCCGGGCGAGGGTGTGGATAAGTTCCCGCAGGCGCGTCCGTCTGGTACGACGTCGGCGGCTTCGCCATTGCTGCGGGCCGCTGGCGGCCTCGCGCGCAGGCGGCGTTATGGATAGCCGGGCGGGGTTTTCAACATTTCGCGCTGCGTCATCGTTTTGTCTTCAAACCCCGCTTGACACCCAAAAGGGAACCCCGTAGTTAGCCGCTCATCGAACGGCTTCGGCCGCTTCGGGAGGTGCCTCGGCATCGGGACGTTTGAAAGAAATGCGGGTGTAGCTCAGTCGGTTAGAGTGCCGGCCTGTCACGCCGGAGGTCGCGGGTTCGAGCCCCGTCACTCGCGCCATTTCACTTGTCCTGAAAGCCTGAAGGGGTATCATGGCCGAAACGGCCAACATGCGCGGGTGTAGCTCAGTCGGTTAGAGTGCCGGCCTGTCACGCCGGAGGTCGCGGGTTCGAGCCCCGTCACTCGCGCCA